>JBCDJM010000086.1:0-26262 GCA_038747755.1 Cyanobacteria bacterium P01_H01_bin.35 | reverse complement strand
TTTATTCGATAGATAATTTTTCCACTTACTTTTTGTAGATTTTTTTTGATAATTGTTACAAATATAGGAGGTTTAACGCATTTCAATATTATTTGTTGTGTGGCTATTCTATGATGAAAATTGTTAATTTTGAACACCTAAACTGGTTGATGTTTGCTAGCTATGCTAAATTAAGAATGTAAGTCATACAATAAAAGAGATAAAAAAAATGTCTATGATGAACAGAAATACACCAAAAAGCCTAGCTAAGTTGAATGAAGTTCATAAAGCTAATATAGAAAAAAGATTGGCTCATCGCCTGGAAGCAGCTAGAGCCAAAGGAAATCACAATTTAGTTAAAATTTTGGAAGAGGAAAGACTATTACTAGAATAAATTATTCCCCTTGAATATCAAATTTAGCTAATAGTGATTGTTCCTAATGTTCATTAGTTGCATTAAAACCCGGTTTCTACACGAGGCCGGGTTTTATATATATCAAGATTCGGATATCCTAGAGTTGATGTTATAATGTAGAGTCTTGCTCAATATTTTTAGAATTTAACACCAAAACAATACTTAGAGACTAATTTTTCTATCTTCCTCTATCCTGAATTCTGACTCCTACCTCTTTATTTATAACTATTTCAGTCATTGTCAGAATTTAACTTCTAACTTATTACCTGTTAAGAAATTTCCCTAACTATTGGTTGCCCATCCTGAATTTCTCCTACTAAAATTACATCGGCAACCCCGACAAATAAACCATTTTCCAAAACGCCAGGAATATTATTTAAACTTTTTTCTAGCTCCGCAGGATTATCAATAGAATTAAACTTAACATCAATAACCAGATTACCTTCATCAGTTACTACAGGACCAGCTTTCTTTACCCCCATCCGTAATTCTGGTTGACCACCGAGTTTTTTGATCGCCCTAATTACAGGAGTTATTGCCATAGGTATAACTTCTACTGGCAATAAAAAGGTAGAACCCAATTTATCTACTAATTTAGAACTATCTACTACGACAATAAACTCTTCTGCCAGACAGTCCACAATTTTCTCGCGAGTATGAGCTGCTCCACCACCCTTAATTAGATTTTTTTGTGGATCGACTTCATCGGCACCATCAATGGCAATATCCATGTGGTCAACTTCATCAAGACTGATTAATGGTACACCATATTGTTTAGCTAATACAGTTGACTGAAAAGAAGTGGGGATACCTTTAATGTCTTTGAGTTGGCCACTTTGTAAACGTTCGCCCAAAAACTGAATCATGTAGGCAGCAGTTGATCCAGTACCTATACCAACGATCATTCCAGATTTTACTCGGTCGGCAGCAGCTTTGCCAACTTGCTGTTTCATTAACTTAGTGGGGTCTTGTTCTGTGACCATAGTCTGTACTCCTTACCTTAAATCCAATAAAATTACAAGCATTGTCTCACTTTACCGTTCGGAAAGAAAATGTTAGCTGAAAATTATTTCAATACAGCGAATCAATTGAAAGATTCTGGACAACTTTATACAGCGATGATTGCTTATCAAAAAGCTTTGAGTATTAAACCAGATTATGTCGAAGCTTACAAGAAATTAGCCGAAGTATACTTGATGCAAGGAAGTTTTGATGCAGCAATTTCCGCTTGCAAAGAAGCAGTTAAAATTCAACCACATTTTGCTTCTGCTTATTTGACTTTAGGGAATATTTTTCAAAGTCATAATTTATTTGAACAGGCAATTAATACTTATTATCAGGCGTTAAAAATACAGCCAAATTTTGCAGAAGTTTATGCTAATATTGGGAGTGTTTATTATAAACAAAGGGAATTTAATTTAGCGATTTTAAATTATCAAAAAGCGTTAGAAATTAATCCAGATTTGGCATCTGTGCAGTTGATGTTAGGAAATGTATTTGCTCAGATAGGGGAATTCGATCGGGCAGTTTATTGTTATCAGAATTTGCTGCAAATCCAACCAGAAGATCCTAAAGCTTATTTCAAGTTGGCAGAGGTATTTGCTCTGTATACAAATCTTGAACCAGCTTTTGATTATTATCAAAAATCTTTATCTATTAAACCCAATTATTGGGAAGCTTTTGCGAAGTTATATAAATTACTAAAACCTGAAACTAGCCAGCAGGAATTAGAGGGATTATTCACTGAATGGCAAAAATTAGCAGGGGAAAATAATCAGAATATAAACCAATATATTGATTCAGTAATTCAGGAAAAATCAACCAATTTTTTAGAAAAGGAAAAATTTACAGGAGCAGAAAATAGAGAAGCTATTATTTCCGATGGAGAACATGGAATTCAACCTGCTACTTTCAATTTGATTCCAGACCAAAAAGTAGATAATTTCGAGAATACTTATGACAACTTACCTTACCCAGATGAAGTGGAAGAAAATCTTGAAAAAACAGGTAAAGTTACGACTTTTGAATATCAAGAACCAGAGTCAGAATTCCCCAAAAAATTATTAAAATTTCCAGCAGCAGAAGCTTATATCAATCAAGCTAACCTTGCCTTAAAACAAGGAAATTTAGAGTCAGCGATCGCCTCTTGTAAACAAGCTTTAAAAGTTCAACCAGATTATGCTCCATGTTATGTAACTTTAGGCAATGCTTTTTACCAACAAAATAATTTAGAAGCTGCTTTGCGTGCTTATAGTCAGGCGTTAGAAATTCAGCCGGAAGTTGCAGAAGTTCACGGAAATATTGGTAGTGTCTATTTGCAGTTAGGTCAACATAAACAAGCACTGTTTCATTATCAAAAGGCTATTGAGTTAAAACCTGGTTTGGCTGGTATTTATTGGAATATTGGCAAACTATTTCAATATTTAGGAAAGGTTGATGAAGCTCTTGATGCTTGGGAAAAAGCATTAGAAATTCAACCGGATATAGTCGAGGCAGATTTTCACTTTAAATTAGGCAATACTCTAGTTAAACTGAGTAGAATTAATGATGCAGTTAAGAGCTATGAGAGAGCAATTAATCTGAAACCAGATTATACAGAAGCTTATAGTAATCTAGCTAATATTTTAGGCAAACAAGGAGATAAAGCAGCAGCAGCCAAGTATTATCAAAAAGCACTAAATATTAACCCAGACTTAAAACATTTACATGAAAAAATAGCTAACAACTTATTGCTCAAAGGTGACTATGACCAAGCAATATTTCATTATCAAGCAGCCATCAAATATAACCCTAACTCTTATGATGCTTATGCCAACTTAGGAACAGCACTTTCTAATAAAGGATTATTAGAATCAGCACTAGAAAAATATCATAAAGCATTAGAACTTAAACCAAACTGGGCAGAAGTATACTCTCGCATCGGACATATTATTAAACAAGAAAAAATGGAAGAAGCGATCGCTTTATTTGAAAAAGCGATCGAAGTTAAACCAAAATTTGTCGAAGCTCATCAACAATTATGCGATTTACTTAGTCATACTACTAAACTTGCTGAAGCTAGAAAAGCTGCCGATAATTTCTGTAGTTCTTGTGGAGAAATAGTTCCTATTCTTTCAGGAACTGCCTTTTTATTTTCCTACTTTCAGTCAGGAGTTAGTAAAGTTGCCAACTCAAAACTTTCAGAAGTAGAAAAAATATGTTATCAAAGCTGTGAAACCTTCAGCGAAATAGAAATAAAACTACTCTATGAAATTTTCTTATTTGCTGTTCCTCACCTCCGAGATGATTTAAAAATAAACGCTAAATTTTACAAACTAATCGCCAAACAATATTATCAAAATCGACCAAAAATTTATCAAACTCCAAAAACTTATACCTCTAATTCTCAACCATTAAAAATAGGATTCCTTTCCAAACATTTTCGCCGTCATTCAGTAGGTTGGTGTAGTGAAGCTTTAATCAGAGAATTATCTCAAATTACACCAGACATAAATCTATATATTACAGGTCCCTTGAAGAGAGATGATATTACTCAAAGATTTGAACAAATGTCTGTCAAAACCTATTGGCCGAAAAAGTATCCTAATGGGTTTCCATCATATCAAGAAATTACCACACAAATATTAGAAGATAAGTTAGATGTAGTAGTAGATTTAGATTCAATGACATTGCCAGTCAATGTACATATTATCCATGAAAAACCAGCACCAGTTTGTGTTTCTTGGTTAGGATTTGATGCACCCTATATTTCTGAAAGTAATTACTTTTTATGTGACTGGTATACCCATCCTCAAGGAAGAGAAGAATATTATTTAGAAAAGTTAGTGAGATTACCAGAAACATCTGTAGCTGTGGGTGGGTTTGAGAGTCGTTCAGTTGATAGAAATTATACTAGAAATAGTCTTGGTATTGATCCAGATAAAATGGTTTATTTGTGTATAGCACCGGGGCGAAAAACTAATCCAGAAATGGTACGCGCTCAACTGAAAATTTTACAACATACTTCAGAAAGTATATTAATTCGGAAAGGCCAAGGAGACGTAGATATAATTTACCAAACCTATCTTCAAGAATCTGAAAATTTAGGGGTAGACTTTAATCGAATTATATTTTTAGGGCAAACTCAAACAGAAGAAGAACATCGAGCAATTTATCAGATAGCTGATGTTTTGTTAGATTCTTATCCTTATAATGGTGGTACTCATAATTTAGAAGCTTTATGGTCAAACTTACCGATAATAAGTAGAGCTGGCGAACAATATTTATCTCGGATGGGTTACTCATTTTTGCAGAATATAAATCTGGATGTAGGAGTTGCTTGGAGTTGGGAAGAATATACAGAATGGGGAATTAAATTAGGTCAAGATTTAGGTTTAAGAAATTCGGTGCGAGAGCATTTGCAAAAGTCAAAAAATCCAGATAATTTAGCGCCTTTGTGGAATCCAAAAAAATTGGCAAAAGAGATGTATCAGATATTTGCTGAACTAAGGAAGAAGGCTTTAGTTATCTAGCAGAGAAGGAAGAATGCTTTAATTGAGAATTCATCATTTAATATCATTGCTTTTTAAAATTCAACTTACGCATAACTTTTTAGTCCCTGGAGAGAACTGACTATATATTTTGACTTAACTACAACGTCTGAGTTTTTGGATTTTAGATTATTGTTTGAGCGATCACCTCTTGAGGAGACTATTATTGGTTCAACTCCAACCTCTGAGTTAAATTTTGATACTTAGCTTCTGAAAAACTGACTATATATTTTGATATAACTACAACGTCTGAGTTATTAGACTTTAGATAAAGCTATGAGCGATCGCCTCTTCACGAAACTATTATTGGTTTAACTCCAACGTCTGAGTTAAATTTTGACACTTAGCTTCTGAGTAGAGTCTGCAAAATTGCTGTTGAAAATTCAACTTAACAGCCGACTGTTTACTTCCACAAGAAAACTAACTATATATTTTGATTAAACTATAACGTCTTAGTTATTAGATTTTAGATAAATCTCTGAGTGATCGCCTCTTGAGCAGACTATTATTTCTTTAACTCAAACGTCTGAGTTAAATTTTGAACACAACAAATAGCAATTGATTTACAGTTTAGATCAATAACTCAACCTTAATAACTTTTCAAAATTCAACTTACATTTAACTTTTTACAACTGTTCTAACAAACGAACATACTCTTTAGCAGTCTCCCTCCAAGTCCAATGAGAAAAGCGTGTATCTATTTCTTCAGCAGACAACTTCTTCCGAGGATTAAGAATAAATTTTTCCATACAATTTGCTAAAGCATCCACATCACCAACCGGGAAAAAATCTACCAGATCGCCACATTTATAAAGCTCTACCTGCTCTCTAAAAACTTCTAAATCTGACACAATAGCAGGTATACCTCTAACAACTGCCTCTGATAAAGCCAAACCAAAACCTTCATATTTAGAAGGAAAAACTACACAAGAAGAATTCCTATACCATTTTTCCACATCTTCATCCGAAGAATATCCTAACCCCTCAAAATATTCCTGCATTATATTCTGATTATTCTGAGATATTTCCTGACATTGATGCACATAATCAATATACTCTTGACTATTCTTTTGCTGGGATAAGGTAATTTTCCCAGAAATCAAATTATCTGTTTCTTTACCAATCAAAACTATTTTAAACTTCAACTTTTTTTCTGCAAGTTTGATCCCAGCTTTTAGCAAAGTTAAGTGGTCTTTGTAAACACCAAAAGAAGAAGGCAAATAAAAAATTGGTAAGTCGCCAATAGATTCATGGGAATTTTCTGCTAAACTCAATAACCTTTGTGAAGCATTTGACTTAGTGGGAAAACCAGATATAGGTACAGCTTTTATTGTGCTACTAAATTCAGGAAAAACCGAGAGAACATCCTTTCGTGTTTTTTCAGAAATAGTAAAAACAATATTGACCTTTTTCAACCATTCTAATAAGTTTAAATCATATTCTTTAATATAAGATTCTGGATAAGTTAAAGGCGAAAATCTCCAGAATACATCATAGGAAATCATTCCCAAAGGAATATCAAGATTAGGTGGATTTAATCGATTAGCTAAAAAGTACAAACAATGAGTAGCTTGATAACTACTAGCTAAATATTTAATACTAAACTCACTCTGATATTTACGACGGAGACGCTTCAAAAACATTTGAACTTTTTCCGCCTTAATATTACCCAATAAAGATGAAAACTTATTAATTAAAGAAAGTATTCCAGATTGTAAAGATTTAGGGGGTAATGTAAAAGATTCGTATTTAATTATTGGAGATTTAGGCAACTTTTCTTGAAAATGAGGAATATCTTTTTTGGGCAAAATCAATATTATTTCCTCTACTTCGTCAATTTCAATCCATTCCTCTATTGTTCCACAAATTACCCTTTCTACTCCACCTTGACGATAAAATTCTATAGGAAGTATAAGTTTCATAGTTGCTCCAAAATTTAATATTTGTTCTACCCCTACCCCAAATTGATTAGCAACTCAACTAATTACTATAACTTTTTGCCAAAATATCTTTAAAATAGTAAATTTATAATTATAGAGTTTGAAGGGGAGCTAAATTTCCATATTGGTTTAAGTTACATAACATAAAGCTACCTGAGAAAGAGAGAATAAAAACTCAATTTTTCCCTTAACTTTATTTGCTCAAAGCCAATATTTTGAAATAAAGTCATAGTGTCCAGCTTGCTCAGGTGGATACCATCCTTGCTCTATTTTTTCGATAATATTTGGCAAAGCTCCTATAAATTCTGGACTTCGGTCTTTAGGATGAATTGTCCACGCCTTGGGGGAACTCATAGTTGCTCGTACAAAGTCAGTTTTCTCTAACTGCATAGATACCATAACCTCCCAAGAATCAAGCTTGCCTTTGCCAGTATAGTAATTTAAGAAGGTTTTTATATTTAATGGCAGTTGATTAAGAAATTTGTTCTTGTAAGAGCGCCACAAAATGGGCAATGGCAGTAACTTATCAAAGCGTTTACGGTTAATCAAATACACTCTACTGCTGAAAAATTTGAATTTATAGAACCCCCCGGCTTCTGGTTTTAGGGACTTATTTTGCTGGTACATAGTACCATCCTCAGTTGGTGGCCCTGTCAATGGTCTAATTGCCATTATTTCTGGATACTGCTCCATTAACTTGATACCTTCATCTATCCAGCTATAATCTGGTTCTTGATGTAGAAGCATATCACTGTCATAATGCAACACATAATCGCCTGGTACAGATTCTATATGAAAAATTGACCCCAAGATTGGATAACCTCTATAGTTATGGGTATACTTAATTGGACTACCAAAATGTTTTTGGTACATTTGTTGTTGATAAGTTTTGTCATAGTTAATATCCACAACTTGATCGACAATACCTTCACTTATAAGTTTGTTACAGCAATCTCTTAGTTCACTTAGAGTACCAACACCAGGACGCATAACTTTATCTCCAGATAGAGGTGCTGTATCCATACACAACACTCTTTGAATAAAATTAAAATTACTCATCCTAACTAGATGAGGAATCGTGTGCATCATAAAAGGTATGTCTGTTCTTGCTACCAAAATTGAGAGTGAACAGGTATTAGATAACATTAAGTTATGCCTCCTTATGAAAACTGCCAGACAGAATATAGAAAAGTTTCACTTGACTTATTTTTACTAGCCTGAAATTATATTTCAGTTAGGGTAATATGATAGGTATTATTGAGAATAATGATCTCACATTTTATTATATAATCTCAATTTTCTTTCAAGAAATATTTCCGAAAAAGGATAAAATTTATTACGGAAGCAGGCAAAAGGCAAGAGGAAAAATAGAAGATATTTTCAACAGATTTGGCACGAAAGAATACAGTAAGGATTAGTTTGATAACCACAGTTAATCCAGGCTTATTGCATATAAGGTATCACAGATATAGTTTGACAAAAGCCTTATATAGTTTCTGCAAATGTCCAATCATAATGAATCAATATTTTTTAACCATAACGGTGCTACCTGTTCCCAAGTTTCATTTTTGACATTTTCTTGAATTTCTTCCCTGATAGTTTCTAACTCTTGAGGATTTTTTAAAAGCTCTACGATTCTATAAGCTAAAGCCTCTTGAGTTTCTTTTGTCTGGGGTTCGCCATCTACTTTTATACAATAATCTTTTTCCTTAATCGCTGCATAATTAGTAGTCACAGGAACACATCCTACCATTGCGGACTCCCGCAATGAAATACAATCTATTTCTCCATAGGAACACCCATAATAATGAATTACCGAAGTAGACTTTTCATACATTAATTGGTTATGTCCGATACTACCATGCTCCATCACTCCTTGCTGCTGCATTAATTCCATCATTTTCTGCTTCCAAGGAATTAGTTTTTGACTACTGTCACGCTTAGTCCATCCATAGTAAATGTTAAGTTCCGCCTCTGGAATTTCTCTTTTAATAATCGGCCATCCCCAGGTCAGCATAAATTCTAAACCTCGATAGTATCTAGAAGCGTATACTAATTTATAGGGTTGTTTTTGGTTTTTAGTAAGCTCTAAAATAGAAAAATCAGCGCCATTATTAATAATTGCAAATTTATTATCAGGTAGTTCTGGTAATAGGTTACGCTGGTAATAACTTTTGACAAAAATTTTATTATAAGGAGCTAAATATACAATATCAAATGTAATTACATCATGCCAATCAAACCAGATTCTTTTAGCTTTAGCAGAGGAAGGCAACATTTTAGGATGTCGCCACATAATCAAGGTATCAAAAGTATCGTACCAGTTAATTTTTTCATAGTTAACATACTTAACTCCTCCATAAATACCCTCTTTATCTTCACAATTAGTGAAAATTGTCACATCATACCCTTGCTTAACCCATTCTCTAGTCAAAAAGAATACGGCAGTATCTGAACCACTTGCACCCTTAGTTTTAATATCAGATTCTAGTACCAAAAAACGCTTTCCCAGATAATATACAATTGACTTTTCCGGCCATTTTTTCGCACTTAGTTTTTTACTTAAGTCCTTAGTGAAGGGGATTTGAGATTTGAGCCACTTTTTGAGAGATGTTAGCATGATATGTTTAGGTACAGACAATAAAATAAAGTAGTAATTTTTGAGGATATTTGATATTTTTTTTGCTAATTATAGTTAGGACTTAATTTTTAAGATAATTGATAAAAATAATCTTCTACTATAAAAAAATCATCCTTTGAGTAGACACACTTCCATGCTAGAATCATATCACAAAACTTTTAAATAAGTTCAATGTAGATTGTAAGATACATGATGGAAACTATAGGCAAGAGCATAGTATAGTTTATCTGTCAAGAATTAATTTGAATAAAAAAATCAAAATTGATGGAATGGCAACTAGATCTTACAAATCTACTTTGAGAAACTGGGAGTATATTGTTTAATTCCATTTGATGAGAATGTTGAGTAAATAACTCAAGAGAGTATGATAAATGAAAGAAGTAATTTCTCCACTGGATGTGACAGGTATTTTCTGGCCATCTTTGGAAAACTACCCAATATAATCCTCAATAGGGTGAATCTTGTTTTGACAAAGAAGGCTAGGAAAATAGAAAAATTTACTGGGAGTAATCAACTGTGGCTATTAAGAAACTACTCAATAATTTTAATTCTAAGTTAATTGGATTAAAAAAAAGAATAACACCTAAAGTATGGTCAGAAAAATCTATTGTTTACTACACTGGTAACACTCCTCATGTATGGTCGCCGGAAAGTCTTAAAACTGGATTAGGAGGTGCTGATGCTAGAATAGTTTTTCTGGGTAGAGAATGGGTAAAGTTGGGTTATAAGGTTGCTGTCTATAATAATTGTGGCAATAAAGAAGGTGTATATGATGGAGTAGAATATCATCACTATTCAAAATTTAATCCTTACGATAGTTTTGATACTTTAATCATGTGGCAATTTGCCTGGAGAATAAAGTTTCCGATTAAAGCTAAAAGAGTATGGTTAGATTTAGGTTCGGTATTACAGCCTAGAGAAGTAACTTATGAAAAATTAAAGCACTACGATAAAATTTTTTGTAAGAATAATTATCACCGTACTTTATTACCGGAAATACCTGACAATAAAATTGCTGTTATCCCTAATGGAATAGAACCATCTTTTGCGTCGCTCTATGAAAATCCTAAAGAGCTTCATAAAATTATTTATGCTTCTAATTATATTAGGGGGCTAGAAAGAATGTTAGAATTTGGGTGGCCGATTATTAACAAAGAAATTCCATCAGCAGAGTTGAATATTTACTATGGTTGGAGTAGTAAAGTCGAACCGGATTGGAAAGAAAAAATGTTAAAATTAATGGCACAACCAGGAGTAACTGAAAAAGGGAAAATAGGGCGAGAACAACTAATGGAAGAAAAATCAACTTCATCTATTCATTATTATGGTTGTACTTTTAAAGAATTAGATTGTAATACAGTCCGAGAATCTGCCTTAGTAGGAGCAGTACCAGTTACAACAGATTATGCCGGATTAACGGATAAAAATTATTGTGTGAAAATCCCCGGTCATCCTTACGAAAAAGAAACTCAAGAAGCATTAGCTTATAAAATAGTAGAACTACTAAAAAACTCGGAAAAGCTACAAGAAATCCGAGCAAAAAATGTTGAGTTAGTGAAAGATGAAACCTGGGAAAATGTAGCTAAGTTGTGGTTAGGTCAAATATCATAAGGAGGTATTTTAATTATGACAATGCCAAATTTTTTATTAATCGGTGCTGCTAAGTCGGGTACTTCTTCTCTTTATTATTATCTGAAGCAACATCCTCAAATTTATATGCCAGCTTCTAGAGACCAAAAGGAACCAGATTTTTTTACTTTAGAAGGGGAAAGTAAAGAACGTATCGGTCCGAAAGGTATTCATTTTATGGGGAATGCAATTACAGATTTAGAAAGCTACCAAGAATTGTTTACTGGAGTGAAAGATGAAATAGCAATTGGAGAAGCTTCTACTTCTTATATATATAGTGAAAAAGCACCACAGCGAATACATAACTATATACCTAATGCTAAAATAATTGCTATTCTTAGAGATCCGGCAGAAAGAGCTTTTTCTCACTTTTTATTTTCTCTAAGTAATGGTAGAGAACCGGAACCTGATTTTAAGAAAACACTAGAACAAGAAGATTGGCGAGTAGAGAATAATTGGAGTTTTCAATGGCATCATAAACGTCGAGGTTTTTATTATCTTCAACTCAAGCGTTATTTCGATCTATTTCCTGCTAATCAAATTAAGGTTTGTTTGTACGAAGATATTAGAAAAGACCCTATTGCTTTAACTCAAGAGATCTTTAAATTTTTGGGAGTAGATGATACTTTTGTTTTAAATGTGGCTAAAGTACATAATCCGACTAATGTAGCCAAAAATCAAACTCTTAATACTTTACTAAATCGTCCGAATCCAATTAAAGATAGTTTGAAATTATTTATGCCAATGGGAATTAGGAAAAAAATAGCAGGAGTTCTCAAAAAGAAGAATTTAGGCAAACCAAAATTATCTCCAAAAATCAGAAAGCAATTAATTGCGGAGTATCGGGAAGATATATTAAAACTTCAGGATTTAATAGGCAGAGATTTGTCAAAATGGTTAGAGGTTTAGGGACATAAATATTAATTCATTGAGATGAGCAAACAGATCGAAACAGATCGAATCTCTACCCTTTTTATTCTCTACCTTTTCTATTGCTGGAGGTGAGGTTCTCAAAAAGAAAAATTTAGGTAAACCAAAATTATCTCCAAAGATTAGAAAGCAAAAATTTATGAGTACCGGGAAAATATATTAAAGCTTCAAGATTTAATTGGCAGAGATTTGTCAAAATGGTTAGAATTTTAGATACAGAAAAATTCATTTATTTAGTATGATCAAACAGATCGAGTCTCTACCTTTTCTATTGCTGGAGGTGAGGTTCTCAAAAAGAAAAATTTAGGTAAACCAAAATTATCTCCAAAGATTAGAAAGCAAAAATTTATGAGTACCGGGAAAATATATTAAAACTTCAAGATTTAATTGGCAGAGATTTGTCAAAATGGTTAGAATTTTAGATACAGAAAAATTCATTTATTTAGTATGATCAAATAAACAAAATCTCAAACCTCCCTACTTGTTAGAGGTAGTGATAACTGATAACTGATAACTGAAATGACTGATTTACCCCCAATATATTTTTATCTTCCTCAAAAAGATTGGTTAGATGATATGCCAGATAAACCAGATGTTTACTGGGAAGAATTTGGTCGTGGAATGTATGCTTGGACTCTACAAACTTATCTTTATTTAAAAGCAGATGGTTTTCCCTGTAGTTTAGTAGGAACTATACCAAATGAAGGAATTGTTGTGGGGCATCGAGATTCTTTTCCTTACAAACTTAGACCTACTGCCAAAATATTAATGGTTTGTATTAAAGCAGATAGAAATCCCCATCCCTATGCTCAGTTACACGTTGTCCAAAATCCTCAAGAAGCTAAAAAATCAAAAGATAGTTTCTATATTACTCATTGGAGACAACCAGGATTAATTCCTCGTAATCCAGAAAGGGGCGATCGCTTCGAGAATATTGGTTATTTTGGAATTAATTCTAATTTAGCGCCGGAATTAAAAGCTGCTTCTTGGTCAAAGCAATTAGAAGAGTTAGGTTTAAATTGGCAAATTATTCCCAGAAATCGCTGGTATGACTATAGTAATATTGATGCTGTTCTGGCTGTTCGTAATTTTCAACAGCAAGATTATACTCAAAAACCAGCTACTAAACTTTATAATGCTTGGCACTCTGGTGTACCTGCAATTTTAGGAAAAGAATCAGCTTTTCAAGCAGAACGGAAAAATGAGTTTGACTATTTTGAAGTTACTTCTTTAGATGAGGCTATTAAAACATTAGAGCGTCTTAGGAACGATCCTAAAATTTCTCAAAAAGTTAGAGAAAATGGTCAAATTCGTGCAAAGGAAGTTGATCCTCAAACTGTTTTAATGCAATGGCGTAGTTTTCTCACTAATACTGCTGTTCCTGAGTACAAACGTTGGTTTAGTTTATCATCTTGGAGACAATCTATCTATTTACAAAAATGTTTTTTGAATATTAGAATCGATGGCTTAAAAAACCGTATTTCTGCTTTCCGCTACTCTTGAATAAAAAACTATATGAAAAAAGCAATTAAAGACGCTTTGTCTTTTTCTCAAAACTTTACTAACTATAGATTTCTTTCTAGTCCATTTAGAAAACTTCCTAACTTTATCATCATTGGTGTGATGAAATCTGGAACAACATCACTATATAACTATTTAATTCAGCACCCTCAAATCATACCTGCTAACAAGAAGGAAGTTCATTTTTTTGATAAAAATTTCCACAAGGGTATTTATTGGTATAGAACTCATTTTCCTTTATTTTCAAACTTAGATTATGTGACTGGAGAAGGTAGTCCTTATTATATTTTTCATCCTCTAGTTGCTCAACGAATAGCTAAAACTATTCCTCAAGTTAAACTAATAGCAGTTTTAAGAAATCCCATAAATAGAGCATTCTCTCATTATCAAAGAAATGTAGCTAGAGGATATGAAAATCTATCTTTTGAAGAGGCGATAGATCGAGAAGAAGAAAGGTTGAAGGGTGAGCGAGAAAAGATATTAAATGATGAGAGATATCGGAGTCGTAATTATACCTTTTATTCATATTTATCCAGAGGTAGGTATATAGAACAAATTCAAGATTGGCTGCATTATTTTCCTCAACAACAATTTTTATTTATCAAAAGTGAAGATTTATTTACCAACCAATCAGAAATTTATTCTCAAGTATTAAATTTCCTAGACTTACCGCAATTTCAGCCTAATACCTTTGAGGTTTATCTTTCTGGGGAATATAAAAAAAACCGCAAAAAGATGAATGATGAAACTAGAAGGAGATTGACAGAATACTTCGAGCCTTACAATAGAAAATTGTCCGATTTTTTAGGATATGATTATAACTGGAGTTAATAATTATTTGTATAAATTATGGTGCTAAACCAAGTATAGTTATTAGCTTTCTTAGAAAAGATGACAGGTCAATCTTATATATTGATCGATTTCTAGTTATCATAATTATATCCCTGTAAAAAACTAACTTGGTCTATTTTTCTTTGAGTAAGTTCAATTAAATCTTCATTCCAGGGACATTTACTACGACTTTTATTAGGAGAACTAAAGATAATACTTGAACAATCTTCCAAATAATCGTCATTAGTTTCTAATTCCAAAAATGATTGAGTTATTTCTTTTAGTTGCATTTGAGGATTTTCTATCAAAGACTCTAACTTCAACAAAAAAATCTTATTACTATCAATTCTTTTGATAATAGATTCATTGGCATAACACAAGTCAAAATAGTAATCAATACTCCACTCCAAACTTTTTGAAAGACATTTTTTATAAATTGAACTGATGTTATCAAATGGATTTCTAACGACATGAATAATTTTGAGAGGAATCTTGATTTTATTTTCTAAATCCTTAAACAGTTGAAAATTGTCTCTTAGCCTTTTAGTTGTTCCTCCACCTCTTTTATCACCAATTATTTTTAAATTAGCAAATTTCCCATTCCATTGATTGGGAACTTTATACTTAAACCTGCCTTTAGGTATTTCTGTTTCCGGAATTAAACTTTTCTCTTTGTTGATAAAATACTGGGAATTGTTTAACAGTAAAGAGTAAAGTTGCAGCTTGCTAAAACCTGCTTCCACATATTGAAGAGCATCTAATTCATGACTAAGAATAATATTCGGATGAGCATCAATCAAAGCTCCCACTAAACTATGTCCACTGCGAGGATAACCGATAAACATACAATACTTTTCAACATTATGAAAAAGGTTACGATTAATCAACCCCTTAGATAAAGAAGCGATCGCTAATTTACTAATTTTATAGCGTTCTAATAGTTGCTGATAACTTGTCTTAATCAAACGTTTCATCAGTGTATGTTCCTCTAAAAATTTTTAGTATTTAGTATTTTAACCATGCAGATAGATCGCGGTCTATCAAAATTTGAAGATTTAAAATATCCTCTCTATATTCCTCTAGTAATTGTTGGCGGACTTGGGGATAAAATGATGGTTTAAATCCTCCATCAACCTTAATTGTATTTTTTTTCCTTAAATATCCTGTAATAATTTTGCGTAGTTCCACCGGAAACAAAACCTTGAAAAAAGATTTAATAGGATTCTCCTGAGTCAAAAAATTATGTAATTTAGTATTACGAGGCATCCGTTTTATTTGTGAAACATTATATTTTTGAGAAAAATCAGGTCTAAAATTATTATCTACATTTAGAAAATTAAAAATATCTTGCACAGTTTTTAGAGGTTCATCTCTAATATCTTCATATAAATAAATGCGAATTTGTTCGGCAGAAAAAGCATCAAAATAACGTTTCAAATGAACAGAATAAAACCCAATCCCTTTATATTGCCAGAAAGGACTCCAACCTTGACTTATACGTTTATCTTCCTGTTTAAGTGCATCAGCAAAATCTAAAAAAACTTCACCCCCATCTTTCCAATGTTGTAAATAATCGGAAAATGCTCTATCAGCAGGATGACGAAGAATTGCAATAATTTTTACATCAGGAACATATTTTTTAATTCTTTCCACTGCTTCGGGAATGTATAAATAGGATGTTGATGCTTCTCCAATAGCAAGTTCATCATTTACTTCTTCAAAAAGTTTTATATAGTCTTCTATCTTAGTAATTCTTTTTTTCATAAAATTAGCTTGTGAAGGTCCGTTAAATCCCTGAATTCGACCTTCAAAAGAAAAGAAATGTGGTTCTTTTTTATCTGGGAGATAAATTTCAGGATGTTCTTTGAGGTACTGGTAAATAGAAGTTGTTCCTGACTTAGGTGCACCAATAATCAGGAAATTAGGTATAGTCATATAAATTAAGATTCCTATTTTAACTTTTTCAGCTTTTGTCTTTAATTCGTAGCTATTCTAATAAAATGAAATTTAGAATTTACAACTCTGTCTTTATCTTATAGATATTGATAGTAAGCATCAAACTTTACCTATAGAAAATTGTAAAAAATATCAAATATAATTTTTGTCTTGATGTAATTATCGTAATTATCTTTAATTCCACTCAAAAGGCTTATTAACTTCTCCCGCAACACTCTCAAATATTTCTAGTTTTTCAGGTGATAATTCTCTCTGCCAACGTAAATCTAACTTGATAGTAAGATCCATATTTTTATAATAATCACCATGAATTTTTTGTCGTGCTTGATTTTCTATCTCCTGCCCTTTATAGCGACGAATTAGAGAATAAGCCCCAGAATTACCAGAAACATCATAATGGTCGTACTGCCAATACTCTATCATGGAAGAAACAAAATTTATATTCACAAAATTACAAATTTTTTCCACAGTTTGATGAGGATTACTCGCTAATTGTTCATAAGCAATTTCAATTCTTTTCTCTGGATTAAATTTTTCAAAAAAATCATTTCTTAGTTTTGTTTTTTGAACCCATTCCGTTGCCATCTTAGCAATATCCCTATGAGGATATTTTCTGAGATAAGAGTTAACAACAGCTCTACCATCACGAACTAAATGAATTAAATATGCTTCTACTTTTCCTGATATAAATTCTTCAGCTTGAATTTTTTCCCAAATCCAAGGATAAGCTTTACTAGCATCAATAATAACCCTTTTATTATCTAACTTGGAAAACATAAAAGAGTAAGGATTAAAAATTTGATCTGCTTTAAAAATTTGTCTAATTTTTTTCTCAAACTTTAAAGGAATATACTTATTTAAACGAGTATTTCCCAGTACACTAGCCAATTCATATAACCCTTTTTCTCCAAAAGTTTTTTCCCAAAATTCAGATGTCATATTCACACAATCAATAGGCTTTTGCTTGCGATAACGATTGGGAAGACCGACTAATTCACCAGCCGAAAAACAGTCTGGATGACTGCCTAAAATTAGTGATAAAAGACTAGAGCCAGAATGCCCACTTGACATTATAAATATGACTTTTTTCTGCATCAGTAATTATTCCTATCAAAAAAAGTAAATAAAGACAATTGATTATTTAGATAAAAATATAAAAGTAGGTTAAATTAGTATTGCATAGAATTATTGATATAATCAATATAGCAATCCTAAATATAGGTTGTAAGATTTGATATTGCCATAGCAGTAATTCAAATTAATTTTTATGACCCAAAAGAAGGATTTCAACCCTGCCTTTTTAAGGGAATGAAAAAAGTAAACTTCAGTATTTCAAAACTCCTACTTCAGTAGGATGTACTGATAACTGATAACTGATAACTGATAACTGATAACTGAAATGACCAACGGTATATATACAGTAGCAAATGATGTTGTCTTCGATCAACTGGTAGCCCTACTCAATAGTATAGAGGTAAATGTCGGCACTGAAACTCCAGTTTGTGTTATTGCTTATGATGATAATACTGAAAAAGTCCAAGCAGATATAGAAAAACGTAAAAATGTTCAATTTTTAGACAATCCAGAAATATTTGCCCCCTGGGAAGAATTTTCTTACGAAGCTTGGAAAGGTCATCCAAATGCTTTGAATATGTGGGCAGAAAAAGGGATTAGAGGAGTAAATCGAATTGGCATGAATCGTAGATATTGTGGCTTCGATCCTCAAGCTCCTTTTGAAAAGTTTATGTATTTTGATGCGGATATTCTGGTATTAGATTCTGTTGAATATATTTTTGACCAGTTGGATAAGGATGATTTTGTTGTCTATGATTTTCAGTATAAAGACCCCTCCCATATTTATAATTTAGATTCACCTAAATTGTTTGAAGTTTTTCCAGAATCACGGATTAATTCTGAAATTTTTTGTGCGGGATTTTATGCCGGAAAAAGAGGTTTATTTTCCGAATCTCAAAGGCAGTTTCTAGCAGAAAAGCTCAACTCTGGAGAAGGAGAAATTTTATATACATCCGCTCCAAACCAATCTTTACTCAACTATATGAAAATGCGATTGGATATCCCTGTTTATAATTTTGGTCTTGATTTACCTCCAGAAAAAAGAACAGGTTGTTCCGTCACATCACCTCATTTTCAAGAAAGGGATCATGTACTATATGATAAAGGAGAAAGACTGACATATCTTCATTATATTGGAGTTTCTTCTAAAAGATTTGCTAGGCTTTGTCAGGGAGAAAATTTAGATTTTCCTTATCGAGAAATTTTTCTTCATTATCGTTATCTCCATGAACCGGATAAAAGACCAAAATTTACAGGGAAACCAGAACCAGAAAATCCACCAGTAAATATAATGACTAAAGTCTTCAAAAAACTGGGTTTAAAACGGTAAATTAAAAATTATTAAAGAAATTGATTGTTGCTAAAGATAAGAGATTGCAAACAAATATTAATTATGGATTAATTATTGGGTAGTCCGTCATAAGTAATGGTGTGTAAGTTAATCTTGATATTTACCTAAATCTTGATTCCTGCAAAAATATTCAAAAGTATTTTGAGTAGGTCTTGAAAAAAATCATTTATCGAAAAATTTAGGTATAAACCCTCGCCATTCATGGATAAAAAAGAAAAAATTCCTTTTCAATCAATCCTTCTATTACAGAAGAGGTAATTATTAATAATTAATTATTTTCCTACGGAATGCTGCGTAAACCGCTGTAGCCGACATAAAAATTATTAATTATTGAATGCCCAGCTTCTAGAATTATTATTTAGCACTACCTAATTATGTAAGGGGTTTATTCTCAAAAACTTACTAGGGTTGATCGGGAAAAAATTTAAACTTTACCTATTGATAGATTTGATAGGATTATCTCTATTTCTCTGAACCAAATAAATGATAAATTTTGCTTTAAAACTTGTTTATTTTAAAGATAAAAAAAGTAAAATTTATCTTTGGAATCAATTGATTGTTAGGAAGGAGATTAATTGTTTATTTTTAATTAGTTTAGGGGGTTAATTATCAGTACAATAGCAATGAAGATTTAAAAAGGTTAGAATCTATTTTAAACTTGCTTCTAGATCATTTTCAAGATTTTTTGTTTGAACCTTTATTTACCAAAAAATGAGATTAAAAGCCTCCCTTTTTAAGGGTATGAAAATATTTAACTCAGTATTTAAAGCCTCCTATTTTAGTCAGAGGTTCACTGATAATTGATAACTGATAACTGAAATGACGCCTACCTACTTATTAATTATTGAAAGGTCAAGCAAAACCTGCTAATCTATCAGTAATATAGAATGACTAAAATGTATAAAAATTTGGGCTTAAACCATTCAGAGAAAAAATATGAAAGGAATATATATTGTTGCTAATGATAAGGTACTTGATAATACGATCGCTCTGCTAAAAAGTATCAGATTATATGATTCTGATACTCCAATTATGATGATTCCTTTTGATGAAAATTATCAGCAGGTAGCAGAAATTGTCACAAGTAAATATGGAGTAGAAATTTATCCAGATTTGGAATTTGTAGATAATCTTTGCAGCAAACTATATAACATTTTTGGTCAAGGCTTTTTTAACACTCCTAACAAACAAAAAAAACAAGCTTGTTGGTTCGGACCGTTCGATGAATTTCTCTATATAGATGTTGATATTGTTGTATTTGAAAAAATAGCTGATAATCTCAAATATCTCGAAGATTACGATTTTCTGTGTTGTGACTATCAACATTTAGGTGGGATTAAAAATGTCTTTACATCCAAAGTTCTTGAAGATAAAATATTTACGGAAGAACAACTTCAAGATGTATTTAATAGTGGATGGTGGGCATCAAAGAAAAACCTGTTTACAGAAAATGAATTGTATGAAACCTTTGCCGAATGTGCTGCCCATACCCAATATTTTGACTTTTCTGAAAAAACCACAGATCAGCCAATCTTTAACTATATAGTATTAAAACATATTTCTCGGCGATTGAATCTGGTTCGAGGACCAGAAGGAAAAGGTCCCGGAAGTTGGGCAGGTAGTCCCCATTTTCAACGGGAAGGCGATCGCTTAATTGATACTAAAGTAGGTAAACCTGTGCAATATTTACATTGGGCAGGTTTTAGGATTGAACCAGGATGCCCTTATTGGGATATTTGGGAAGATTATCGATATCTGGGTGAAGCTAAACCAACCTACTATCCTAAAAAGACGGAAAAGAAAAAAAGTTTAGGAGAAAAATTTATTGATAAAGTCAAAAATATAGCTCGGCAAATCAAGAAAAGTTAAGATCATTTCAGTTTTCAGTTATCAGTTGTCAGTACCTCTGACTCAAGTCTGAAGTGAGAAATTAGAACATAACTTATGGCAAGGTACTATATATAGAGTCTAAAAACTATAACGTTATAGTTCTGAATAATGATTAGTATATAATAGAGTTTCTTAAGTTACTGAAGTATACTTAATTTTTCTTCTTTTCTACTGCCTAATCTTATTGTTAAAATTTCCAGGTAAAAATATGACTCAGGAACAAAAAAATTTTTGTTTTTGTACTTTAGCACTAGGGCAAAGATATCGCGATATAACCAAGGAGTTAGCTAAAGACTTGGAAACAAATTCTCCCGGAACTTCTCTGGTAATTTATACAGAGAAACCAGATGATTTTAGTAGCTATAAAAATGTAATGGCTTTTAAACATCATCAACAAGGTATTCAACATTGTTATAACGATAAAAGATTTCTTTGCCAGAAAGCAATATCATTATTTCCAGTCGCTATATATATAGATGCTGATACTAGAATTTTAGAATCACTACCAGAAGATATTGAATGGAAATCAGGAATTACTGGACGCTATAAGAATTTAGTAGAACACGTTTCCAAATATCGTGCTTCTAGTTTGCCAATATTGAAAAAGTTGGCAGAGAAGCTAAATATTTCTGATGACTCATTTAATAATTCTAGTTGGATAGGGGAAGCCCTATTTATTATAGTTAGAGATAATGGTAAAGAAATAGAATTTTTGGAAACTTGGGGGAAGATGTCTAGGTATGCAGAATTAAAAGGAATGCACGCTGGAGAAGGTAGTTTAATGGGGTTAGCAGCAGCAAAAGTTGGATGGGTTATTAATAGTGAAGCATGGGAAAAAATTCGTGGTTTGACTCAGCACTGGGATGCTTCTCGTAGTAAACCAAAAGCAACTTCTTGGGATAAATTACAAAAGAGGATCGGTTATCATTATCGTTTAAATAAGACTAGAATAATGGCTTTAAGAGATTTTGAATTTTATTATAGATGAGCAACATAAAATATGGTTGCTATACATGCTTTCTTTAGCAAGTAAAACTTTTCTATAATTTAGAGGATAAAATATCAAAACTCATCTCTAAAGCAAATATGATAAATTTAACAAATATCATTTTCACTAATTTTATAATTTCAGAAATTTGGTAATAAATTAAATCTGTTTGAATAAGCCTTATAGTAATTCTTATTCACATATAAAACAAAATTAACATTTAATTGATAAAAATTAAAACATACTTATAGTCATTAGGAATAATATAGCAATGTGCCCTGGCATATTTACAAATTGCAGGAGGTGTCCAAGAGCTAAAAGCTTGATATTATCGGCAATTTATTCTCCCTGTTCCCTGTTCCCTGTTCCCTGCGCGCAGCGCTATACTGGGAAGAGTTTTTCTTTATTTGAAAGGGTTTCAGCCACAAAAGTGTTTCATCCTTATTTAAAATGACTATAGTTGTGTTTTTAAGAGCTTTGAGAGATTTTGAATTTGATTATTGTATTCTTAGTATTTTTAAGCAAAGAGTAAGGTACGGACTACACACCTTACAAATTACAATTATCTAACATGAAAAGGTATAAATTTAACAGTAAAGAGACTTAACCCATTCCCATTCTCTTTGCAACCCCTCTTTTAAAGAAACTTGAGGTTGATAACCCAAAATTTTCTGTGCCTTAGAAACATCAGCACTGGTATCACGAGCATCTCCCCTAGCTTTTTCCACAAAATTTCTCTTAATTGGACGTCCTACTATTTCCTCCATCATATTAATAACTTCTGCTAATACTACCCGACTACCACCACCTATATTAAATACTTCACCTACTGCTTCTGGTACTGTACCTGCTGCTAAGTTAGCTGCTACTGCATCACTCACAAAAGTAAAATCTCTAGTTTGCTGACCATCTCCATAAATAGAAATTGGTTCATCTTCCAAAATCCACTTAAAAAATTTATGAAAGGCCATATCAGGTCGTTGTCGAGGGCCGTATACTGTAAAGTAGCGTAAATATACACAGGGTACGCCAAAATTCTGATGATACAACTTACCTAATCGTTCTGCTGCTAACTTAGTAATTCCATAAGGAGATACTGGTTGAGGACAAATAGTCTCTGGGGTGGGGAAAGTTTCCGCATTACCATATACAGAAGAAGTAGAAGCATAAACCAATCTTTTTAAATTAGAAGCATCTTTAGCAGCTTCTAGAATTATTTGAGTAGCATTAATATTACGTTCTGTATAACTACGAAAACCTTCGCCCCAACTAGCACGAACACCTGCTTGGGCAGCTTGATGATAGACTACATCTATATCTACCAGTAAATCTGACCAATTCAAAGATTGAATATCATCTTCTATTAGTTGAAAAGCGGGATTATCTTTAAATTGAGAAATATTCTGACGTTTTAAAGTAGGGTCATAGTAATCATTAAACTGATCTATTCCTATTACTTTATCGCCTTGATTTAATAGAGTTTCTGCTAAATGAGACCCAATAAATCCACCTACTCCTGTAACTATAGTATTACTCATTTTTTGGCTATATTATTATGTTTACTATTTTTTTGCATTAAGAGGGAGCATAGACGAATGGCCATTAACCCCTACATTCTTGTGGCAATTCACTTGTACATTCTTGCTGTGATTAAATGTGAGAGGAGAAAGAATGTCCTAACCCCCCTAGCGACTGCTATATATAGGATTTTTGGAAAAAAACTGTAGGGGTTCGGTCTCCAAATCCCATTTTCACTTGGGTTTGGAGACCAAACCCCTATGATAAGAATATTACAACCTATTTAGGATTGCTATATATTCAACTAACGAATTCAAATGTTAATGAGAAAATTTCAATTTTCTTTTTTGATACCCCGTTCCATCTTATCTAGAATTTTACTAAGCTGAATCCAAACAACTAACCCAGTTCCTATAGTTAAAGGTAAACATATAGAATAGGAAACTAAATTAGTAAATCCAAATAACTGCAAGCTTGATGATAAAAAAATTAATGCACCACCAGCAATACCTAAATAAGGAATCTGTAATGTTAATCCTCTCATGCTATCTATGTTGCAAGTAGTAGGATTTTCTGACCAATCTTGAACCAGTTGCTTAATTAATTTAGCAAATACTAATCCTGAAGATAAGCTCATCAACAAACCAACTGCGATTAAAAGATAGGGAGGTTGAGGCAGATTATACACAAAAAAATACTTCCTTGATTGATACTTTTTATCTCTTAAAGTAGGTTGGTTAAACTAAGCTTTTTTCACACTCCTCATAGTTTCTATTTTTCATATTGAGTAGTGGCGTAGCATTCTATAGGAAAGCTTATTCAAAGCAGCAACCCAACTTGAGTAAACCAGGTTGTGTTGGTTTTCCTTCCTCAACCCAACCTAAAAATATTATGCTAAACTCATGCTAAGTTGATTTTATAGAATTATTCATCCAAGAAAAACTGTTTGCCTTTAGTCGTAATTTTACTTTGCTATAATTAACCAATTAATTTTTACCTGTAATTCAGTAATATTAATACATCAACTAATTAATTTGATTTTTGCTCAATAATAATTAAAGTATAAGATTAATTCAATTACGAAATTACTGAAAAATTAAGGTATAAATTATCTTGATTCATAAATCAAAAAGAAAAAAATCCTTTTCGCTAATCTTCTTCTTATAAAGAAGAGGTAATAATTAATAATGATTAATTGTTGAAAGGAGGTTTTATGAAGTAAATATTACTAATTATTCTTTATTTTCCTAGTAATTCATTTGCATAATATACTATTCAATTTTGACCCCTTGCTTGATAATTTGTCATTGCCATTACAGAGGGTAAAATCGCTTCTGCTCTCTGTGTAGAAAATTCTGCTAGAGCGCCTAGGGCAAGATTAAACAAACGACTTGGTTGAAGGTCATCTTGAATTAAACCCCACAGACGACGAACTTCTTCTGTGTGAATCCGATCATCTTCTACCATTGCTAGTATCAATTGTTTTCGGAGAAATTCACCCTCTTTACTCAAAAGATATTGTAAACCTAATTGGGCAGTAGGTAGTAGATCAAAATTTTGGTCACTCCGAGCTATTCCAATCAAATTTTCTAACCTTTGCCACTGAAACTTTCCATCTTTAAACAATACTTCAATCAACCGACGACGTAATGCTGGGGACTCACCTTTTAATAACCTTCTTGCCACATAAGGATAAGCTACATCTACAATTCTAAAATCTGGATTTAGGGAAAGAGCCAAACCTTCTTCGGTAACTAGAGAACGAATAATCAGAGCAAACTTAGCAGGCACTCGGAAAGGATAATCATACATTAATTCCGAGAACTTATCTGTAATTGTCTTAAAATTAAAATCCTTGACTTTCTCACCCATAATATCTCCGAGCACTATTTCTAGAGCTGGTATAATTGGCTTAATATCCACATCAGGTGCAAGAAACCCCAGCTTGACAAAATCTTTAGCCAACTCTTGATAATCTTTATTAATCAAATGAATTACTGAGTCAACTAAAGTTTCTTTAGTATCCTGCTCCAATTGATCCATCATGCCAAAGTCAATAAAGGCCATTCGACCATCTTTTAAAGCAAATAAGTTGCCGGGATGAGGATCTGCATGAAAAAAGCCAAACTCTAGTAACTGACGTAAACCGCTAGTTACACCTACTGTAATAAGAGTATCTGTATCAAGACCTGCTGCTTGAATTCTTTCTGTATCTAATAATTTAAGACCATCAATCCATTCTAGGGTCAAAACATGAGTGGTAGTATAACGCCAATATATTGATGGTATCTTCACGCTTGGGTCATCAGCAAAATAGGTCGCAAATCTTTCTGCATTACGCCCTTCATTTATATAGTCAATCTCTTCAAATAGCTTTGTGCCAAATTCATCTACAATTAGGGATAGATCGTGGCCAAGATTAAGAGGCAACCAGGGAGCTAACCAACTTGCTGTCCATCTCATCAAGAATAAATCTAGAGTTATGATGGGTAGTAAGTTGGGTCGTTGAACTTTTATTGCTACATTTTCGCCGCTATGAAGGCGTGCTTGATAAACTTGAGCTAGACTAGCTGCAGCAATTGGTTTAGGAGAAATTTCGCTATATATATTGTTGATGTTTTGGCCTAACTCTGTCTCTATAATTGAGATGGCCTTCTCATTATCAAAAGCTGGTAACCGATCTTGTAGTTTTATGAGTTCTTCTAAAAAGTCTTTACGAACTAAGTCAGGTCTTGTGGATAGTGCCTGACCTACTTTAATAAATGTTGGTCCTAAGCGAGTTAGTATTCTTCGCAGTTGAGTAGCTCGTTCGGGAGTATCTTCAACTTTATCGTATCTCCATTTGTCCCACAAAACTCCCAGAAGAAAACTAGCAAAAGAAAAAACTATAACCAGAAATCTTGAGATTACTAACCAAAGACGGGAATGGTAATATTTAGCGATCGCTTCTGGATCGTACCGTCTATTTGAACTAAAGTGATTTAGACCCACTTTTAATATTTTCCTCTTAAATTTTATATTTTTTATTTATTGTTTCTACAAGCTAAATTAATAATTAATAATTAATAAT
>JBCDJM010000085.1:0-26348 GCA_038747755.1 Cyanobacteria bacterium P01_H01_bin.35 | reverse complement strand
GCTATTAGAACACAATCATAGACATACATCACCAACCTCTTCCTCTATTTTACCTGCTAAATGCTAATATTGAATAATAACCATTATTGTCTTTTCAAAAAAAATCCTCTAGTAGTACCGTCAACCTGCGGAATGTAGGCTGTATTTTTCGGTAAGCAGTCAGCTATTAATTCATTGCCTTTTGAGCAGGGATTAGTATTGAGAGATTTAAGGATAATTAAAAGTATTGGAAAAAAAACTGACCTTGACAAAGGAGAGTATATATTCATTATTTATGAAACAGCTAAAAGCTGACTGCTAATAGCTGAATGGTTAGATATTATGTCTGGATAAATACTAATTATAAAGTCATTGCGACTGGAACGGAGTGGAATGAAACAATCTCATGTTTTAGATATTTATTCTATTTATTTCTAATGGTAAATATTTAACCGGACATAATATAAGTGCTAATACAGCTAACAATTTAAAATTTGTAGAAAGGGAGAAAAAAATGTCAGATTTTATGGATTTTTTGAAGCACAAATATGCTTATGTTGCCGTGGGAGAATTTAAACCTGGAAAGTTTCAAGAAGCAAAAGAACTTTATGAAAAAGCAGTTGCTACTTATAACGAAGGTTTTAAAGGAGCTTATTTATTACAATTGCCAGGAACAGATAAAGGTATTGCTGTAATTTTTTGGGAAGGAGTTGAAGATATGGATGCTAATCAAACTGATGCTTATAAAGCAGCATTAGCAGAAATGTCGCACTTGTTTGCCAAACCACCAGAGACTAATTTTTATGAGACTGTTACTGAGATTTTACCAGAGTAATGTTGAATTCTGAATTTATAATTCAGAATTTACAGTCCTTTCCGTTGTTATGAGGTACACCCCGGAGCGGGCAAGATGCCTGCACTACAAGATTTTCAGCATTTACCCTGTACCTCATTTGCCCGAAATCTGCTGTATAATTCAGAATTCAGAAGTTAAATTAGTTAAATTCTTAGGGAATTTCATCTCACTCAGATAAATTAGTCGCGGGCAAGATGCCCGCATCAGAATTTATAATTCAGACTAACCTGCATAAGGAGACAAGATTCGATACCCCCCCCCCACTCCACTACTTCCGCGCGATCGCATAATAACGCCAAGGAGCAGGATAATTTTCAACAGTGAATGACGGATCATCAGGACTAAGAAATTCTGACAAACTATCAATATTTGCCCAAGTAGTGCGTCTTTGCTCTTCAACGGACAACGGTGCAGCAAAAAAACAATTAATATCGCTAAACCCGGCTCTCCCTATCCAATTTTCCAAGCAAGACTGGGTGGGAAGAAACCAAATACCCCGCGCTTGAGCGTAACGTTTCTGGGGTGTAAGCGCCACTGGTAAATCTCCAGGGATACCTTGACAGTCAATAATAATTTCACCTTTTGGTGCTAATGCTTCTCGCATTTTGCGTAATAAACCAATAGGATCGGTGTGATGATAGAGGATACCTAGGCAAAAAATGGTGTCAAAAAATTGGGGGTAGTAATGAATGTGTTCGACTCCTAAAAGTTCAAATGCGAGGGTTGTTTGTTTGACAATATTTTGGATAAGTTGAAAGTTCCAGAAATGTTTGGTGTACGGTTCAAAACCGATGACTAATTCTGGTTGTTGAGCTGCCATCCGAAACATAAAATAACCATTGTGGCAACCAATGTCGGCGACTTTGCGATTTTTCAGAGAGCTAATATGTGGCAAAATGCGCTGCCATTTCCAGTCGGAACGCCATTCGGCATCAATGGTTACGCCGAATAGTTCAAAAGGACCTTTTTTCCAAGGGCAAAATGTTTGCAGACTTTGGTGAAACCGTTGTTTTTGCTCTGAGGAGAGTTCGTCAGAGTTACCTACTTTGATAACTGCATTGGAAAAGTCGAAAAAGTCAGTTTGAATATCTGCTATTGTTTGTGTTGCTTCATAGTATTTTTGATTAGAGGGTTCAAATAATTTTGTTTGTCTTTCTTGACGGGTTTTTAATATTGCTTCTGTGTTGATAGGGATGTCATATTTATATAAATAATCTGGGGAAATATAGCCAATGTTTTCGTTGAGCATAGTCATTTCAGTTATCAGTTATCAGTTATCAGTTATCAGTACCTGGCAGCTGTTGCCAGAGCCTTAAAATACTGAATTTAATTTTTTTCATCCCCGTCAACTTGAATGGTAAAATTTTCCATGATAAATTCAAGTTAATTAACCTATGTTTATTATAACGATTGAAAGTTATTTCTATTAGATAATTTCTTCAATTATCTTAATTTATTTATATGTGTTAAGCAATAGCTTCAACTAATTCGTAATGTAATAACATTCATTAACAATTCTTCTACTTTAGAGGATAAGTCCGATCTGCCACTTGACCCCATTCCGATTAATTTGGGTAATTTTTGAGGTTTTTTAGTAAGAGAATCGGTGATTAATTCTTGGATAATTTCAGGAATATATTTTCCTGTTTTAGTAGCTAATTATTGTATATTAGCTTCAGTTTCTTCTGGTAAATAAATTGTTGTTGGTTTCATCAGTTTAATCTTTTGATAAAGAAAGATAATTTAATTATATATCATCATCTTCCAGCATTATTTCCCCCTTCCCTAGTAGCAATGAAAGAGGGAAAAGTAATTTTATTTTTTTTGCATTCGGGCTAACATATTAGAGCTAAATTCGGCAAATGCTGCCTCTGTTGCTTCAGAATTTTGCCATGCTGGACGTCCTATTAAGCGACTACACCAAGCATTAATTTTAGGATATTTATCTAAAGAAATACCTCCTCTCAAAAATATAGGAATTATTGTTCCAGAAACAACATCAGCTAAAGTAATATTATTGCTCCCAAAATAAGGGCGATCGTCCAATAATTTCTCAAAAAATGTTAGGACTGTTGCAATTTTCTGCTCTGCTTTCTCAACTTTTTCTGGGTCTTCTCCAGGTAAATCTAAAATTCGTGGCAGCAGTGGAGCAATAGAGGGCAAAAATTCATTAACACTTACCATTTGTACCATCCGTACAATTGTTAGGTCTTTGACATCTTTAGGTAACATACTAGGAGTAGGATATTTGGTTTCTAAATAGTCAAGAATTGCCAAAGATTCGATTACATTAAAACCATCATCTACCAAAGCGGGAATGTGGTGAAAAGGGTTAATTGCTAAAAAATCAGTTTGAAATTGATCACCACTGAGCTTGACTTCTACCAGTTCAAACTCAAGTCCTTTTTCTAGTAGTGTCACCCAGACGCGACGGGAGTTAGGAGATATAGGGGCGTGATCAAGAGTCAACATTAGAGAACCTCACAATTTGATGAATAGGTTTGGTATTATTAATTTTAACATTAAAGTTTTAATTCTTATTTTGATAGACTAAAAAATAGTGATTTTTATAAATTCAATATTTTAGGTAAAACTCTTTAATTAAAGTAATAAATTCTGGTGTATATATATATTGTTTTGCTTCAATAGTCAGAGTATTTTCTTCTAATAGTAATTTATTTTTACTTAGTTCTATCAAAATTCGTTTTGTGGGAATTTCTGGCAGAGGTTTAACAAATAGTTTTCTCTGACAAAATAATCCTAAATATTTAGCCTTTTTCTGAAAATTTTCAGCTTGTTCTACTGGATAAATTACAGCTAATCTACCTGTTTCAGACAAAAGTTTAACTGCTGCTTGTAATAAATCATCTTGTGAGAGAAAGTCAGTATGTCTGGCAACTGTTCTAGCCCGATTAGCAGCTTTCAAAGCATTTTCAAAAAAAGGTGGATTTGATACTATTAAATCATAACGTTTTTGGCAAAATTCTGTATATTTTTGAATTGAATAATTTTCAACTTTAACTCTATCTGACCAAGGCGATCGCTCTACATTTTCCCTAGCTTGAATAGATGAATTTATGTCAATTTCTATAGCATCAATATTAGCATAGGAACGCTGCGCCAACATTAAAGCAATTAAACCAGTACCCGTACCAATATCCAAAATTTTTTCTGCTCCAGAAACATCTACCCATGCTCCCAATAAAGTACCATCAGTACCGACTTTCATTGCACATTTATCTTGTACAATAGTAAACTGCTTAAATCGAAATTTATTTCCTCCCATATTTAGACCTGCCTACTTACTTAGCTGAAATTTTTTGATAATTATCAGGACTTACGCAAATTCTGAAATAATACGCTATCTGTAGAGGGCAAATGCCATTTGCCGCTACCAAATAAGGTTGTTCTGGGTAAGTCCTGAATTATGTTATCTTAAATAAATGTTAAATTATCTCATCAATAAATGTTAAATTATCTCATCTGACCAATCAAGACAAATTGACAGATAGACAATTTTAACATTTGATTTTAATAAGGACTAACGATGGTAACAGAAAAAATTTTTCAACAAGACATTCAAAAAACATCTGAGTTTCAGACAAACAATCCCACAAGCTTGCAATTTTTAATTCAAACCTACTGACTAGCTATATTAGCTGCCCAAATGTGCAAATAAGTTGCTACCTCGCGCCAAGAAGCACCTGATTTCTCTGCTATTCTCTAGCTATCTCTAATATTGTCTTTTCCTTACTCATTACTCCTTACTCCTTACTCCTTACTTCTTACTTCTTATACTACGTTTTGAAGTGCGGAATGTAGGGTATAGGAATGGGGTCTGCTTCATCCCAATAAGCGATCGCTTCCACAGGCGGAATTTGCCACCGTTCACAACTAGGAGAATAGGAAATGTAAGAACCTCTAGTCTGTTTGTGCCAGTGCATTAGATGAGAAGTTTTTCCGGCTCCTGGTTGTCCTATAAGTTGAATCAGACTCCGCTTTCTAGGTAGAGGAGGTTGAGAAAAACCCCGATCTATCCATAAATCATCAGTAACACCAGGAGTTTGTTCGGCAAGAAAAGGGTTACAGCGTAATCCTAATCGTTCGTAAGGATCGAACCACATAAATTAAGCTCCTGCGGGAATTACTTGAAACACTTTCACTTGTTTTTCTGTGCCACCGAAAATGCCAGGAAATTTAGCTTCAGTAATTACTTCCCAAATCACTCGGATCAGTTCGCCATCATAGGATATAGGTCCTAAAGGGGGGATTCTACAGCCAAAAGTAGAATATGTCGTTTCTAAAAAAGAATTATCATAGATAATTTCAGTGTCAACATCACCTCGCCCCTCTGTACGCAAAGCAACTTTCAGGTTGATTTCATACGGACGTTTTTCTTGGTTGTAAGAGGAATCTCTAGTGTAAGAGAAACTTCCGGAAAGAAATTTTCCTACTTCAATTACATCATTTTGGAGTTCAATGCCGATCATAGTTTTTCTCTCTTAATGCTTAATAGAATATGCAGTAATTTTAGGTAAATTAATTGGTAAATTTGGGATCGACAATAAGGTCGAAATAATGTGGAATATCGTCTAAAGGATTAAAGGATCCTTTTATTTGCTTCCTTAAATTGAAACTTTCTGGTTTTATAACTACAATAATTCTCCACCAAATACGATTGTTTCCTAGCTCTAATGATGGGATACTATTCTCAGGAATCTCAATTGGTATTGTTAATTCAATTCCCTTAGTATCCGTAGGCACTATTTGGTTAATTAGAGGTTTTTCTAAAATTATGTGTTCATTGGTTCCATGGTGTACTTTACCTTTTTTTCCAGTATAACTGGACAGTAAAAAGTTTTTGTATTCATAAAACAGTTAGTTTCATGTGACAAAATGCTCCAGATTCGACCGTCTCTTAAATGGCGTTCGAGCATTTAATAATTTTCTCAAAAGTAGCCCTGACATACTTTTGGCGCTCAATATACTTCCTCTGTTCGGCAAGTGTCAGTAAAACTATCTGTTCACTCGGATAACCATTGGAGGGTAAAGTACGAAACCAACAAGGAAAATCCTTCCATACAGTCATAGGCATTTCTAGACTAAGTAGTTGTAAAACACCCAGAGCTATAGCATTGATCAGTACAAACCGTTCCATTGCTTCGATTTTTCTGTGAAACTGTTGCTGCTGTTTCTTCGGATATCGGCTCAGAATCAGGTCTTTCGGCCACCCCTGAGTCGGAGTCATATCTTTCATCCAAAACTGATAGCTAAAACCGGACAATAGTTGAATTAAGTTCCGGAAAGTGACTTCAATCTTGAAACGCCAACTGTAAGCGGTCAAAATTTCTGCGGCAGATAGAGTGATATCAGTTGAAAGCAGGATTATTTGTTTGCCGTCTGGCCACACAGCTAGTACAAAGCGCACATGCATGAGCAGGAGAAACGATAATGCAAATCACAACAGCGATATCTGAGAGTCACCGTCTTACCGTAAAGTAGTAGAGTTTCTCTCGTGAAGCAGTCTTTTTCGTCAAACAAGTTGCGTAATTTGACTGATTCACCCCAAACGCGAGGTCTACCACGACTGCGCTTGAGGGGTGGTGTTGGTGAAGGATGTTTCCCAACTGCATTGATTCGGACTCTAGTAATTAAGTGTAGCTTGTGCTTCCTAAACTCTTTAATCAACTCTTTAGAAGCAAATTTTGCATCAAGGATAATATAGCTACCAGCATGGAGAAGTTCTACGCACAAACTAGACATTCGTTCTACTATTGTAGTTTCATCATCCTCACTCGTTTTGATACCATCTTGTAACCCCAATATTACAGGAACCGCTTTTAAGGAATAGCCTGCTTCCAAAAGTAAGGCAATTGCTCCAAAGTAATGACCTCGCATCCACTCTGGCTTGGTTACGTTTTCTGACTCATTATGTAGTTTTTTCACCCCAGGCATTTTTTTTCCTTCCTTACCGACTTTAATACCATCACCTACATAAACTGGTTGACCTCTGAGGCGATGCACTTTTGGGTGAGTGATTAACCATTTGTGCCAACCAATAGATAATTTTTGGGCACTAATCCCCTGGGAATGAAACCAATGCAAAGCTTGGGTGTAGTAATGTTGTGTTAGTCCCACAGCATTAAGATAACTCGTAACTGCCCGATGTTGGTTGCATAAAAGAATGCCCCAAATTAGTATGACGAACCATTCATAAGTGGCATGACGACTAAACACTGGACGTAAGTTGCTCAAGATTTGCTCTATCCGACGTATTATGTGCATCCCGAGAGTATTAGCTGGTGAAATTTAAGAATTATTAACCAGTATGCACCATTCCCTGACATGAGAGCGGGGAATGTTTTTTCAACCTTGGTCAATTAACTGGAGAGTTGATCACTATAACCTCTATAAGTTTCATCGCTATCAATAAATTGACAACCACATTCTACGCAAGTTTTGGTTTTGCTTTCCTTTCTTTTGGCCATTTTTATTGATGTTAGTTGATTCACCTATTTGGGATTCCATAATTTTTCTGCCTAATTAGCGTTGGCGGAGCAAGTGCGGCAGCTATATCGCACATTCTATTTTTAAATTGTAATTTTGACGAAATGCGAGAATGTGAAGAAGTTCTCACAATAACAAAAATTTTTGTGTATGGACGTGCATTTTTTTGCACATTGACTAGCAAAGAAAAAAAAACAGAGATAATCAAAGTGTAGAGTTAAAGGTAAGTCTCATGCCCCAAGTAAAATTACTACCCAGGGCAATTTACGAAATGGTAGCTTCTGTTGCCAAAAGTGGTTATATCACAGAATCAGATCGTTATGGTTTGATGGCAGTCGTACTAGACGATACTCTATGTGAAGAAGAGCATCGCGCCGTTAATAGATTGTTGCGTTTTGTCCTTAAGGGTCGAGTGCTGTTAGAAACCTAAAATGTCTAGATTATTGAAACTAAGTTTGGAGTAAATAACACAAAATTAATTATCATTAAATTCTTTTACCTAAAAAAAATTATCATATCATGTTTAGTCGCAATTGTCAAGCTAATCTTTAACCATTTCTCCAATAAATTTACAGTCAAAGCAGGTTCAGAAACAACTATGTTTATACTCAAAGTAATATTTGAAAGTGTTATTAAGTAGGTAGGCGTTAAAACTTGTCACTATGTAACAAAACGTAAATTATCCTCAAACTAAGTTTCTGAAGGAGTTTGGAGTTGATTTGCAAAACTTAATATAGTTAAGCTTTTTCGTGCCTACCTACTTATCATCTCCATAATACACTTTGGTTATACTCAGTCGCTAAGTGAAGTTCTCTTAACTCATGTATAATATTGAAAGCAGTTTACAATTTATTGAGGATACAGTTTACGCTAAAACAGGGAAGTATTTTAGTGATATAGAACGAATTATCCTCCTAAAAACACTTGAAAATAATCATTATACTTATGAGCAAATCGCTGATAATTATGATTATTCAACTAAATATATTAGTCAAAGGATTGCGCCCAAACTCTGGCATACTCTTTCAGAGATATTTGAAGAAAAGGTGACAAAATATAATTGCCAAGGGATCGTGCAAAAAAAGATGCAACACCAACTAACAGTAGCTCCTTCACCTTCAGAAAAGCCTTCAAGTCTGGTAGAATTACCTTCAGAAAAGCCTTTAAATCAGTCTGTTGAGGAGAATGTAGATTTTCCTTCTCTTGCGACTAACCGTCACCGAGGCAATATTCTCCTGGTGGACGATCAACCCCAAAACCTCAATGTTTTATCAGATTTGCTAGAAGAACAGGGATATAAGGTAAGACAAGCTATTAATGGTTCAATCGCCCTAAAGGCTGTCGAATTAACTTTGCCAGATGTGATTTTACTTGATATTCATATGCCAGATTTAGATGGTTATACTGTGTGTCAGCAACTTAAAGAAAATCCTCAAACCCAGGATATCACTATCATTTTTGTTAGTGCTTTAGATGAAGCATGGGACAAAGTAAAAGCCTTTTCTGTAGGAGGGGCTGATTACATTACCAAGCCCTTTAAGGTGATTGAGGTGTTAGCAAGGGTTGAAAATCAGTTAAAGATTAAACGTTGCCAAAGAGAACTACAAAGGCAGAATATTCAACTACAGCAAGCAATTCAGGAATTACAAAGATTAGGTGTTTTAGACGAGTTGACTCAAGTTGCTAATCGTAGTCGTTTCAATGATTATTTAAACACAGAATGGGAACGCGCTCATCAAAATCAGGAATCCTTAGCCCTAATTTTTTGTAAGATTGACAAATTTGCAGAGTACGATCAGAGCTATGGTAACTTAGCAAGAGATAGCTGTCTTTATGAAGTAGCACAAGCACTTAAATATGGTCTACAATCATCTGAATCTCTCCTCTGTCGCTACGAAGAAGCTAAATTTGGGATTATTGTTTCTTCTAGTGATATCCCTAATCTCGAAAAGATAGCTAAAAGCTTGGTTGATGAAGTTAATCAACTCCAGATTCCTTATAGTTCCTTTTCTAGTAGTCTTTATGTTACTGTTAGCATAGGAATTGCTAGTTTATATCCTCATGAACAGACAACATCCGATCGCTTAATTCAATTGTGTGAACAGCAACTAGAAAAAGCAGAAGCACAAGGAGGCAATCACTTCACGGGGTAACAAGTACCGTTCTACTAAACTTACCCAAACTTATACGGTTTCACTGAATTTAGAATTCTAAATTCAGAATGGCAGATTTGATAGACTAAAAACTTTTATACTCACAACAGTTTCAGGCAATTATTTAACATTTAAAGTTTGAAACTATTTGTGACATTCTTAAAGTGAATTGGTATTACCCAAACATGATTGCACGAGTTTTGGAGTTAGCTTCCTGTTTCACGGATATACCACTGAACGCAGTCTGTAAGTCATCTTCGAGAGCAGGCTTAAAATTGGCGGGAACTCCACCTACTGACTCACATAGTTTTCCAGGTTGACACCAGCATTAAAGTCTCTGTCTGCTGAGAAACCACAGTTGCTACATTCGTAAGTGCTCATAGTCAATGGCATTTTCTGTCTATGCCCACAATGAGAGCAGAGCTGAGAACTTGGATAAAATCTATCGGCTATTATAGGCAATTCGCGTTTGCGGAGCATCCCGCAGGAAATCGCCCCTACAGGAGTCAGAATTTTCAAGCTTTTCCGTTAATATCAACTATTATAAAAATTTTCACAAATCATTTAGGATTGCTAGATGTCGGTGGAGAATTAGAGCGATCGCTCTACTGATATATGGGTTGTCCCTTCAGCATTAAACCTGTATGGCATTTGTGGAATATCTACACACCGATGCTGAACTATGCTCTTAATAGTATGTTTGTTTTGTTGATTTTTTCAGCCAGTGAAGAAAAGTGAAGAAAACTGAAGAAAACTGAACTTTCCTATTTGAAACTGGTGAAAAAACTTGTGAATAAAACTGAACTTTTAGGTATTGTTTTTTCCGGATATCTCTGCGATATTAATATCAACAAGGGAAAGAGAACAATCTTTTCCTCATCAAACAACAAATTAAGGAACTAAGAGCAATGGGTTTTTTTAATACATTGAGCAATATTTTGGTAAATCCGATAATATCAATACCAGGAGTGAACAACCTCTTGGGTCAACAAACAGGAGTCGATGTGGCTGAATCAACAGGAATAGATCCTGTGGGAATACGGCCTAGACCAAGTGGTAACCTTACGTTAGAGCAAGGAACTAATCAAGCCTATGAGTTATCATCGGGTCAAACTACAGATAATGCTTTTCAAATCTTTGCACCTGCTGGCTCACCCACTACGTATGATATTTTCAACGTATACAGTTATTACAAAACAGTTGAAGGAACAGGTTCTGCTGATACCATTTATGGAAATACTGACTTAAAAAATGGTAACGGTAGAATAATTTTTAATGCTGTTAGTGAAACTATTAATGCTCGTGGAGGTAATGATACAGTTTATGGCCGCGAAGGTAACGATAAAATCAACGGTCAAGGAGGGAATGATAACCTGTTTGGTGGACCTGGTTTTGATACCATTACAGGTGGTATTGGAAGTGATTTTATGTCCACAGGTACTATATCCAGCTCGGCTGAAGGTCAAGACTTAGGCAGAAAGGAAGTGCTAACAGGAGGTGCTGGTCCTGATACTTTCTTCTTGGGTGAAAGACCAGGGGATGCACCTCTAGAGAGTGATAACGTTAATGTTGCCAATGGCGTTGACTGGGGAAAGTTGGCTCTGGGTGTGGCTGGAGATGTTACTGACTTAGCATTCACAGCATTCCTGCCTGGTAAAAAAATCGCCAAAGAAATCACGCCGATGATATTTGATGTGACAAAAGCATTTGCAGGCGCATCCAGTCAACCAGAGCCACTCACAGGAGGAAGTTTTGCTCAGATTACTGACTTCGATCCCAGAGAAGATGTTGTCTTGATTCCTGTACGAAAAGGTAGAGAACTGTTCTTCTCCAAAGATACAAATGGTAGTAGTGACATAAGTATTAAATATCAAGACGGTAATGGACTCAAGGTACTAGCCACTATTGAACTTACCAGTGAATTTTCAGATACCGCAGCAGTGGAGAGGGTGGTTGATAGTCTTCAGCGAAATAGCTTAACTCTGAATTCAGATGAAGTATCTCAAGGAGCAAGAGTAATACAGAATAATGGAAACATAGACACAGCTAAATCTAATAAGCAAGTTCTAGCCCAAGGCACAGGTCAGACCCAGCTCGCTGCATCTGACAAAGAAAATTTAGGCAATACCAGATTTATGGTTATAGGTGCTTTTTCTGGAGTTGAAGACACTGGTAGCATATCAGCAGAGTATATGTATGGTACTAACTACGGTGATGTGTTGGTTGGATACCAATTAGATGATGTAGGAGGAACAGGCTTTGCACCGGACACTGCTGGCAATGATGAAATGCGTGGGTATGGCGGTAACGATTCTTTTTATGGTGGTGCAGGAACCAACAAATTCTTTGGAGGACTAGGCTCAGATACAGCATTATATGTCCATTCTACGGCAGGAATTAATGCTAACTTAAACCTAGTACAAAACCAAGCTTATGCTCAAGTAAGTAATGGTTTTGGTGGTAAAGACCAACTCTATAGTATTGAAAATATTGTTGGTAGCGATAACAAAGATACTATCATAGGAAACAATGATCCTAACGTCTTAGCTGGTGCCAAAGGAGACGATAGTCTGACTGGTAATGGTGGTGCTGATACTTTTGTTTTCAGTACTGGCGATACGAATTTAATCAAGATTAAACAGGCACAATTAGACAGCCAATACAAGAAAGACAAATTGGGATCTGCACCAACACTTCCAGTCCTTGATTTTGGAACCAAAACCATTACAGACTTCAATCCTGCCGAAGATAAGATTCAGATTGACGTGAAAGCATATTACGACCATTACAAATCTATAGACTTCAAGTCCAGTCATAATGCAAGTGATGATACCCTCACTATTGAGCTTGCCGGTCACAATGTTGCTACTCTAGAAAATATCAATAGTTCTCAAAAGGCAGTAAATGCCTTACAACAAATTGAGTTTATTGGAGAAGTAGACACTACGGGTACAGAAAATGCTATAGACATTCTCATCGGAGATAATGGCAATAATAGCCTCTTTGGTATAGGTGGTAATGACTATATTTATGGTGGTGATGGTGATGATACTCTCTTAGGTGGAAGGGATAACGATGTCATGCTAGGAGGAAATGGTAACGATTATCTGCGTGGCAAGGAAAATAATGACATCTTAATTGGTGGAACTGGTGCTGATACTTTTGCTTTCCTCAATTATGCTGCAAGCTCTGGTGCATCTCACACAATTCTTGATTTTACTCCTTCTGAAGGAGATAAGATTCAGATTGATATTCAACAGTATTACAACAAATATAACTCTGTAGACTTTAATTACACTCATGATGAGACTAAGAATACTCTGGCTCTGTCTGTTTCTGGTCGTAACTTTGCTACTCTAGAAAATATTTCTAAAAATCAAATAGCAGATGCTTTACAACAAATCGAGTTTACTGGACAAGTAAACACTTCCGGTACAGGTGGTGTCGATATTCTCATCGGCAATAGCGATAGGAACCTTTTAGAGGCTGTTAATGGTGATGACTATATTTATGGTAGTGATGCTAGCGATACTGTCTATGGCGGAGCGGGTAAAGATGTGCTCCTAGGAGGAGATGGTCCCGATTTTATGCGTGGCCATCAAGGCGATGACATCTTAATTGGTGGTGATGGTGCTGATATGTTTGCTTTCCTTAATGCTTCAGTCGGTACTGGAGTTGATACAATTATGGACTTCAATGCTTCTGAAGAAGATCGAATTTTGATCGCCACAAATCATTATGGTATTAGTGACTTGAGTGAGGTCACGTTTGAAAATAATCAATTGTTGGTTAAGGGTAATGTGATTGCAAATCTGGAAAATCACTCAGGCTTTGCTGTTAACAATACAAATCTTCTACTGGAGTCTATTGACTGGTAAGAACCCCACATTAGTTGAGGTTGCTTAACCAGATTTGCTCTAACTATAAGTAATCCTCCAATGGATCGGAATATTTTGGTAGCACTTAGGAGTCAGCAGTCAGGTAGGGAAGCAGTCTCCTTGACGACGTACAGAATTTTCAAGATTTTCAGCTCAAATTAACAATTAGACATCTGCGAGCATCAAAAATCAAGTCAATTATATAGATACCCTTAGGGGTTCTATCATCCGAATAATTACTACAGTCTAGTCATTGCGACTGGAGGGCAGTAGCAGGAAGCAATCTCACACAACCCCTGAGATTGCTTCCTATCTTGGTCATGACGACTTTCAAGCGGATTCTATGATTTGAAATTAACTTCAGTCGGTGAATTGATGGCTAATGAGACCAGAGTGATTACCAACGCCAGAAAATGTATCTGGCTTGAATGTGGAAACTCATGTTTCTCTGTCAAACTTCTCATTATATGATGTCCGCTGGTATGGTCCCGTGTAAAGTAAAGGGTGAATTTTACCGGAAATTTAAGTTTTTTCGGGATTAATACCCTTCAATAAAGCCTGACAAAGCAAATTTCTCAATTCTCAATTCTTACCCTTTTACAATATCGATGCTACCGGACATGATATTAGTTAGGGATATCTTGATTCAAATTTGTGGTTTGAGCTCATGGACTTGATAACAGGTGAATCTAACAATTATAGATTCATCTGCCTTTTTGTAGTCATAATATGTAGGTGGAGAATTGGAGCGATCGCTCTACCGATATATGGGTTGTCCCTTAAGCATTAAACCTGTATAGCATTTGTGGAATATCTACACACCGATACTGAACTAGGCTCTTATATAGTATGTTTGTTTTATTGATTTTTTCAGCCACTGAATAAAAGTTAATAAAACTGAACTTTCCTATTTGAAACTTGTGAAAAAACTTGTGAATAAAACTGAACTTTTAGGTATTGTTTTTTCCGGATATCTCTGCGATGGTAGTATCAACAACGGAAAGAAAACAATCTTTCCGCATCAAAAAGAAATTAAGGAGATTTAGAGCAATGAGCAAATTGAGAAAATTTAGAGCAAAAGATTCTAACGCTTTCAAGGGATTACAATTGTATGGTGATAGTAATTCCAACAATTATCATGGTACTAACCATGATGATGTGCTTACTGGATACCAATTAGATGATAAAGGAGGAGCGCTTTTCCTTCCTGCTGCTGCTGGCGACGATCAGTTGTATGGGTATAAGGGTAATGATAAGTTTTATGGTGGTGGAGGAAATAATATACTCAACGGAGGTGATGGCTCAGATACTGTATTATATGTCCACTCTCCAGCCAGGGTTAGAGTTGATTTAAACCCAGTAGGAAATAAGATTTATGCTGAGGTAAATAATCCATGGGGTGGAATTGATAAACTGTATGACATTGAAAACGTTGTTGGTAGCGATTACAATGATACTCTTATAGGAAACAATAAGCCTAATGTCTTAGCAAGTGCTAAAGGACACGATGAGATGACTGGTAGAGGTGGTGCTGATACTTTTGTCTTCAGTACTGGCGATAGGAATATTGCGAAGATGGGCCAGTCCAGTGCCCTCGATTTCGGAACCAAAACCATTACAGACTTCAATCCTGCTGAAGATAAGATTCAGATTGATGTGAAAGCATATTACGACCATTACAAAAAAGTAGACTTTGATTACGTTCATTTTAGTGATAATAATCAGCTCACTATTGGGACCGGTCACGGTGTTGCTACTCTAGAAAATATTTCTCAAAATCAAATAGCAGATGTATTACAAAAAATCGAGTTTATTGGAGAAGTAAACACTTCCGGTACAAGTGGTGTGGATATTCTCATCGGCAATAGCGATAATAACGATTTAAGGGGTTGGAATGGTGATGACTATGTTTATGGTGGTGATGGTGATGATATTCTCTATGGCAGAGAGGGTAAGGATGTGCTCCTAGCAGGAGATGGTAACGATTTTCTGCGTGGCCATCAAGGCGATGACATCTTAATTGGTGGAGATGGTGCTGATTATTTTGCTTTCCTTCGGTATACTGGAACCGGTCGTGATGCAATTATGGACTTCACAGCTTCTGAAGGAGATAAAATTTTGATCGCCACAAATCGTTATGGTATTAGTGACTTGAGTGAGGTCAAGTTTAACTCCAGCAATAATGAATTGTTGGTTAAGGGTAATGTGATTGCACTTCTGGAAAATCAATCAGGCTTTGATGTTAACACTCATGTTGAACTGGCGGAGATTTGGTGGTAAAAACCCCACATTAGTTGAGGTTGCTTAACCAGATTTGCTCTAACTATAAGTAATCCTCCAATGGATCGGAATATTTTGGTAGCACTTAGGAGTCAGGAATCAGATAGGGGAGCGGTATCCTTGACGACGTACAGAATTTTCAAGATTTTCAGCTCAAATTAACAATTAGACATCTGCGAGCATCAAAAATTAAGTCAATTATATAGATACCCTTAGGGGTTCTATCATCCGAATAATTACTACAGTCTAGTCATTGCGACTGGAGGGCAGTAGCAGGAAGCAATCTCACACAACCCCTGAGATTACTTCCTATTTTGGCCATGACGACTTTCAAGCAGATTCTCTGATTTGAAATTAACTTCAGTCGGTGAATTGATGGCTAATGAGACCAGAGTGATTACCAACGCCAGAAAATGTATCTGGCTTGAATGTGGAAACTCATGTTTCTCTGTCAAACCTTAACGGCACTTTTGTCACAGTTGCTACCTAAACGCCGTCTCCAACCAAGGTTGAGATGATCTTCTTAAAGTTGATTCTCAACTAGGAAAAATTAAGTAATTCAATAATCCGATCAAATTGATAGTTATCTGCAAATTGTTGTATTTGGGTAGCCAAAACAGCCTTTTCCGGTGGAATATCTTTAATTAACTCCTTGACTTTTTGACCCCAGAGTTCACTTGACGCTTGATGTAGTGCAGCTAACCACTCAGAGGGCATATCCTTTAAAGTAACTGATAAATCTTCTGAATTAACTTTTTTGTTACCATTACCCTCACCTGATTCTTCATAAATCCACTCCACCTTCAGACATTGGCCGATCTTCTCCAAAATCACCTCTTCCCGAAAAGGTTTGACCATATAGTCATTAAAACCATAGTCATTAAAACCTGATGCTAGAAGTGACTCTCGCTGTCCAAACACACTAGCAGTCAAAGCAATAATCTTTGTAGCTATAGCAGATGGTTCTAACTGTGATTCCCACTCTCTAATCTTTTTGACCGCTTCATATCCATCCATCTGAGGCATCTGCAAATCCATCCAAATCAAATCTGGATGCCATGTTTTCCATATATCTATAGCTTCTCGTCCATCGGTAGCTGCCTGCACCGAAAATCCCTTGGACTTAAGTAAATCTAACATTAATAAACGATTGTCTGACTGATCGTCCACGACTAAGATACGATACTCTGGTTGTTCCGGTGCTAAAGCGATCGCCTTTCCTTTCCCTCCTTTGCCAGGAAAATTCTGACTCGAACTCAAACGAATGGGGATTGATAATTGAAAACAAGTTCCTACATCCACGGTGGTTGTTGTGGTAATCTCTCCTCCCATCAAGTTAATAAACTTCTGAGTAATGGCTAGTCCCAATCCATTACCCTGTTTAATTTTATGGCCTGTTGTGGTTTGTTCAAAGGGTACAAATAACTTATTGAGTTCTTCTGCAGCAATACCAGGGCCTGTATCTTCTACCTCTAATTTAAGAAGTTGAGCTTGGTTATTTTCTGGAGCTTTATCTACCTTAGCCCTTAAAATTACCTCACCAATGTCTGTAAATTTCACCCCATTGCCAATTAAATTAATTAAGACTTGTCGGAGTTTTCCTTCATCTGCAAATATGTATTGGGGTATATCGGGATCTCGTTCTAATACAAATTCAATTCCTTTTTTTTGCACTTTGAGACAAAACATATCTTGCAGATCTTGCAGAACAGTATGGAGGTCAAAATCTGTTTCCTGAAGGGGGTTTTGACCTGCTTCAATTTTGGACATTTCCAAAATATTGTTAATTAAGGATAATAAATGTTCCCCACTGCGGTTAATAATTCTCAAACGTTTCTTTTGTTCTGCTTGTAAGGAAATATCTTGGCAGAGAATTTGAGCAAAACCAATAATACTATTGAGGGGAGTGCGTAGTTCATGGCTCATATTAGCCAGAAATTCGCTTTTCGCCTTATTGGCCATTTCTGCATTTTCCTTTTGCAATTGTGCCTGTTGTAAATCTGTTAAGGCTTGTTGTAAATCGTTCCGTGCTTGTTTTTCTCGATCGTATAGTTGGGCATTTTGGAGGGTTATAGCAGCTTGAGAACAGAGCAAATTCAAGATATCGATGCGATCGCTGGTAAATGCGCCACTGGCTTGATTGTTTTCCAAGTAGAGAATGCCTCGGAGTTGACCTCTATCAATTAAAGGCATACATAATACTGAATGGGGTTGATACTTTTGGATATAGTCATCTCGGCTATAGTCGTTGTCTTCTTTGGCATTATCTAGGACTAGGTGTTCCCCTGTGTTTTTGACTTGATTAACGAGGGTTAAAGGGAGATTATTACTTTGCGCGACCGGAATCCTGATTACAGACATTTCCTCTTTTGTAGCGTGGGCTGTGAGCATGAGAGTATCTGCTTTAAAAAGCATGAGGGCAACGGTTTCGGCTCCAGCGTTTTCTTGGATAACCTCCATGAAGTTTGTTATGGCACCTTTGAGTTCGATTTCTTGCGAAAGACTTCGGGATGCTTTCATCAGGCTGGCTAAATCTAATAATTCTCCAGTGGAGATATTGGTATTGGGAACCGTTCCTTTAGTGAGAGTAGCGCTCTTACTCTTAGCAGTTCCACCCAATTGTTGTCTTTGGAGAATTGAGGACAGCAGTTGGGGATAGCGTTTCTCTAGGTCGTCGATTTTAGCTTTAGCTCCCCATCGGGCATAGCCATAGTAGGCTTCTTGCATATAGGTGCATGCTATTTTTTCTTTGCCCCAGTCGAGATAAAATTTAGCAGCGAGTTCGTTGGCAAGGGCTTCATCTTGAATGTAGCGATTTTCTCTGGCTCCAGCTATAGCGCGATCGTATAGTTCCATTGCTTCTATATAATTTCCCATAACAGTACTTTGTTCTGCACTTACCAAGCAAAAGCGATGCAACTGGTTCACTGGTGCGAAATTTGCCCATCGCTCTAGTGTGGCTTGATTAGCAGCGACAGATTCGAGATAATCAGACTGATTATCATCCTTGAGCGTCTTGACTGCAGCTAGATATGCTAAGGAGCAATAAAAATTTACCGCAGGCACTTGAATCATACCAGTTACACCATCAAGGTATTGTTCAACTGTGATAGCATCATTTAATGCCTCCGTAAAATGACCAAAGAGATACTTAAGAATTAGGCTATTGAGATAAATAGAGCATAGCGCCAACCGATCGTTTGTTGCTTGAAGCTTGGGCAACATTTTTTCCTTACAGAAGAAGTATCCTGATAGTTCATAAGGTTGTTTAGTCTCACCCATTAAATCTGTATCGCCCATTAAATTTGCAGTGAGTTGTCCCTGAATATTGAGATAATTTAGTGCTACTTCTTGACGAATTTTTCTGATTGCATCTCGGTATCGATATACCTCATCTATTACACTCTCCAGATTGTGCCCTAATGTATGTTTGTGTGCACAATAATTATACGCTGAATATCCAGCGAATTCTAGGTCGCCTGTTTCTAAACCCCGATGATATCCCTCTAAACCATTTAAGGATTGTTCCAAATGAACGTACCAATGGCTAACTAAGCTATTAAAAATACAAATTGTTTTCGTTTGTGCTAACTTAAATTCTTGTTTGAACTGCAAATTGTAGGCGAGTTCTCCAAATTCATATCCATCTTTAATCTCACCAACAACACTACATAAAATCAAACCATAACAAGAATATCCCCAAATCGATCCCGATGAATTTCCATATATTATTGATAACTCAACGAGTTTAAAGGTGATTAACGGGAACAGAGAAGGGGCTGATTGAAAACAACACGGAGTAATTCGTAATAATAAGTTGCTAACTGAAATAAACCACCGATCCCGTGCCAGCGGTAAATTAGACAAAAATTCGATCGAATGCTCTGTTAATAGAGCCTTGATTTCGGCCAGTTTCTCTTGAAAATCTGATGAGCTGGGATTTTCTGGGAATTCAATTCCGAGTTCAGCCAGAAAAGGCAGTAGAAATTGAACTGCTTGCAATTGCTGGTTTTGAGAAATATAGGCTTGCACCTTAATATCATAAGTCCGAACCCGATCTAAAGTCTCTTGGGTATTGTCTAATAAAATGGTGATTTTCCTCTCCATTTTCTCAATGTCTCCACACAGATAAGCTGACTCTGCTACTTGCTCATGGAGTTGTATAGTGAGAGAATAAAAATCTTGCCATGGGGATTCGGGTAAGAGTTCAATCCCAATCTCCGAATAGTTCATTGCTGCCACATACGCTGTTGTATTTTGAGCTTTTTGGCTGGCTTGAAGATTCAATTGTGCAAGTGTCAGCTTTTCTTCCTCTTCCTTGATTAAACTGCGGCCGATATTGAGTTGATTAACCACCTCAAATTCTATTTCTGTCTGTTTTCGTTGTTGTTCGTTCAACAACAATTGCCCAATTGAATAATGAGTTTTGATTTTCTCAGATTTTGGAATCAAAGAATAAGCAGCTTGTTGAACGCGATCGTGCAGGAAGCGATACCCCACTATAATTCCCTCAACTAGATCTTGATCTTTTTGGCGTCCTTGAAAAAACTTATAAGCTTGGCTCTGGGGTAAAATTAATCCTTCACGCAGGGCACTCCATAGATTGGCAGCAACTTCTTCAGAAGGGGTTTCGCAGATAATGGCTAAGGTGTCTAGGTCAAATTGATTCCCGATGCAGGCGGCTAATTTCAAGACTTTTTGTGTAGTTTCGGGTAACTTGTGTAACCGTCTGGCCATAAATTCTACTACATTATCCGTGAGGGCTGCATCTCGGACTTTCACCAAATCGCATTCCCAATACCCCAAATTTCGATTAAAAGTAATTAACCGATCCTCATGCAATCCTTTTAAAAATTGAGTAGTGAAGAAGGGATTCCCTTTTGTCTTTTGATAAACTAAATCGGTTAAGGGAGTAGCTAACTCTACTAAACACGTGAGGGTTTCGGCCACAAATTGATTGATATGCCCCACAGACAAGGGGGTCAGAGTAATGGTTGAAACCGTTGCGTTTTGTTTTTCTAATTCTGCCAAAGTTAACATCAACGGATGAGCGGGGAAGACTTCGTTATCTCTATATGCCCCCAACAGAAGTAAAGCTCCTGTCTGATTCTCCCCCATCAACACTTTCAATAAGTTGAGCGATGCTGAATCTGCCCATTGCAAGTCATCAAGAAAGAGGGTTAAGGGATGCTCTAGAGTAGTGAATACAGCGATAAATTTCTCAAAGAGGAGGTTAAAGCGATCCCGGGCTGCACTACCAGAGAGTTCCGGGATGCTTGGCTGCTCTCCGATGAGATGTTCGAGTTCGGGAATGACATCAATGAGCACTTGCCCATTCTCTCCCATGGCTTCTAGGATTTTAGCTTTCCACTTTTCCAGTTCAGCATCGGATTCTCCAAGTAATTGCCCTATCAAGTCCCGAAAGGCGATGACGAAGGCTGAAAAGGGGATATTCCGATTGAATTGGTCGAATTTCCCTTTGATGAAGTATCCTTTTTGTCTGGTGATAGGTTTGTGCACTTCATTCACTACTGCGGTTTTCCCAATGCCGGAATATCCCGCTACCAGAATCATTTCTGCTTTTCCCACCTGCTCCTTACCAAGGGGAGTTTTGGGGGATGCTACTCGTTCAAAGGCATCAAGTAGCATTTGTACTTCAATTTCGCGTCCGTAGAGTTTTTCTGGAATCAGGAAGCGATCGCTTCTATCCCGCTCTCCCAAGACAAACGGTTTAATTGTTCCAGTTTTTTCATATTCAATTCTACATTTTTCCAGGTCTTGTTTTAGCCCTAATGCACTTTGATAGCGCTCTTCCGCATTTTTAGCCATCAATTTCACAACTATATTAGCTAAGGGTGTCGGTACTTGGGCTTCAGGAATCGGAGGAGGAATTTTGGCGATGTGTGCGTGAACTAGTTCCAGGGGGTCTTGGCCTTCAAAGGGGCGTTTTCCTGTTAAGAGTTCGTAAAAGGTTACTCCTAGAGAATAAAAATCGCTGCGATAGTCTATCCCTCGATTCATGCGTCCGGTTTGTTCGGGAGAAAGATAAGCTAGAGTTCCTTCTAAGACATTGGGGGTTTGTAAACTTTGGGTTTCTTTTGGCAGTAATGATGAGATACTAAAGTCTATTAATTTTATTTCTTTTGTTTCTGGATGAATTAATATATTTGCTGGTTTTATATCTTTATGAATTATTTGATTTTGATGGAGATGGTGTAGAATTTCTGCTATGGAAAGAGCAATTTCCCAAAATTGTGGTAGAGAGACTGACAATTGGCGCTGATATTCGGCGAGAGAGATAGCTCCTATATCTTCCATGATTAGAGCATACCCATTTTTGTAACGCAAGAGGGAGTAAGGTTTGACAATACCGAGGATATCTAGATTTTTGGCAATGGCGTATTGGTTTCTAAACTGTACTAATTCGTTAAAGGAAGGATATTCGTGACCCATTAATTTGGCAATGATGGCTTGTCCACTCTCTATATTTCTACCACGATAAACTAGGGTTCTATCGCTTTCATAAATGAGTTCAAGGGCTTGATAATTACCAATTTTCATCCTTTTTGTCTTAATTATTACTATAATACCACAATTTGTACTTAACCATTACTATACACGAATACCCCTAGGGCAAACGCATCTTATTTTAAGTTCTCACAGGGGAAGGATGTCAGGCTTTTGAGTATTTATATTCATTACTCCTCTAAAGCTTAACAGCAGAAGTTTCCAGAATTTAGATAGGTTTGCCCTCAGGGGTTGTGTGAGATTGCTTCCTGCCACTGCGATCGAGTCGCAATGACTAGACTATAAGTAATTATTCGGATGATAGAACCCCTAATGGTATCTATATAATTGACTTGATTTTTGATGCTCGCAGATGTCTAATTGTTAATTTGAGCTGAAAATCTTGAAAATTCTGTACCTCGCCAAGGAGACTGCTCCCCTATCTGATTCCTGACTCCTAAGTGCTACCAAAATATTACAATCGATTGGAGGATTGCTATGCTATACAATCAAATCTGGTTAAGTAACCTCAACTAATGTGGGGTTTTTACCACCAAATCTCCCCCAGTTCAATGTTTGTATTGTTAACAGCAAAGCCTGATTGATTTTCGAGAACGGCAATCACATTACCCTTAACCGACAATTGATTAGTTTGGGAGTCAAACGTGACTTGAGTGAGGTCACTAATACCATAATGATTTGTGGCGAGCAAAATTTTATCTCCTTGAGAAGCATTGAAGTCCATAATTCTATCAACAAATTGACCACTGGCTCCAGAATACCGAAGGAAAGCAAACATATCAGCACCATCACCACCAATTAAGATGTCATCGCCTTGATGGCCACGCATAAAATCGTTACCATCTCCTCCTAGGAGCACATCCTTACCCTCTCTGCCATAGACAATATCACCACCATAAACATAGTCATCACCACTCCAACCCCTTAAATCGTTATTACCCCTATCGCCGATGAGAATATCGACACCAGTTGTACCGGAAGTGTTTACTTGTCCAATAAACTCAATTTTTTGTAAGACATCTGCCACTTGACCCGCATTTCTCACAAATTAATTGGAAAGCCAAATTCAGAGATGATAAATGGGGATTTTTAGCAATAAAAAAAATTTTAGGGTAGATGAATTAAAATTTTTACTTTGATTTTCTTAAAACTGAGATGAATAGGGAATAATTTAATTAATTTTTGAATGTTACCACGACAAATAAGACTGAATGAAAGTTTCACTCAATTAACAGTCTATGCAAGTTATTTTTGAGAAAATAAAACTTATCCAGTATCAAGAATAGTTTGAATTCTAGAATGAGCAATAGCTAAAATTTCTTGATAAGGACAAGCACTAGCTATAGCAATAATAATTCTTCTACAACTAATAGTTATTCTGGCTCCTAATTTGAGAAGATTAAGACGAATTCTTCCTACGGTTGCTTGAGCTAATGAAGTTTTTTTTAAACATTGTTGACGAAAAGCATGAATCACAACATAAGCCAAAGAATGTAACCATAATCTGAGTTGATTGCTATCAAATGTTTGAGTTGAAGTTCTATCAGCAAATAAGTCTAATTGTTGTTCTTTAATTCTATTTTCCATCTCCCCTCTCGGACAGTATTTCTCTGTATAAAGTTTTGAAGGGGAGATTTTTGAAGCAGGGAAAGATGTCACAACATGACGCATTTTTAAGCCATCACTTCCATAACAAACTTTTGTAACAACTCTTCTTTGACAACTCCATGAACTCTCTGTTTGATAATAAATAGAACGATACCAAGTTGAATTGGGAACTAATTTTCTGACTTCTTCTAAATCTTCATTTTTCTCAAAACAGCTATCTATTAATTCAGTTATAGGAGCAAGTTTTTCTCCATACTCATGTTGGGCTTTGGCAATTATATCAGAGGCTCTTAACTTTAATTGTTTATTTGTTCCTATAGCTATCACATAATTAACTTCTGGCTGTTGTTCACAAAAATGGAAGATTTCTTCACGAGCATAAGCACTATCACCTCTAACTAGGATGTGAGTTTCTGGCCACTTTTCTCTAATTAATCCGATAACTCTTTGTAATTCTTCTAACGCTCCTTCGGCTGGATCTACAGAGCGAAGAACGTAATTTAGCTACTAATAAGTTATGACCACAGAAAATGTATAAAGGGGCATAACAAACTCCATGATAATAACTATTGAAAAAAGCTCCTTCTTGATTACTGTGTACTTGGTCATCAGTAACATCCATATCTAATACAATACTTTTTGGAGGCTTTTTATAAGATTGTAAAAAAATCTCAATAAAAGCTTTTTCTATTTCTTCTTTCCTTGGGTTCTATTTTATGATAACGACTTGTTTTTTGGTCGAGAATAGTCTCCGGACAATATTCTAACCTATTCATCGTACTTTTTCCTGCTAATCCTACTTCAGTTGAGTTAATAAAATCAAGTCTTTCTAAAGCAATTTTTAGGGCAGGGTCGTGGCGTAATTTATCGTGGTCGTTGATATCTTCGTAACCTAAAATAATTCCATAAATTCTTTGTGCCAATAACTGATGAACCGAATGTTCTATATAAGATGGATGGCGATAATCCCGAAAACATTGGGCAAATTTCTTTGTAATTCCCAGTCTTTTATCTAACTCCGCTATCCAGATAATTCCCGCATCTGAAGTAATTACTCCCCCATCAAAATTAGCGATTATCTCTTTTCCATTTTGTTTACCAAAGTTGATTATTTGACCACTTTTGGGAGAATAACTAGGAATCATTAAATCAATTTAACTATGAGATTTTTATAACTTAATTATAGCATCAAAGACGCTTGTTGTCTAATATTTTTAGGGATTTCATAAATTGATTTTCTAGAGAAATAAGCTCACTGATTGTCATTTCTTTCTCTACTCTTTTCATGATGATTTTAATTTAAAATCTAACCACAGACTGTCGAAACTTTTAGGAAGCGATCGCTCTGTTGAAATCATTCTCCAACAAGGCTTCTGTGTTTTGTGATTGCAGAATTTGTGAGAAATGCGGGTTGAGAACTACGAATTCCATTTAGAGTAGCAACATTGTGACCGGCAAGCTTAATAGTGAAGATATCATCACTTGCATTATGACTGGACTTGAAGTCTACAGATTTGTAATGGTCATAATATGCTTTCACATCAATCTGAATCTTATCTTCAGCCGGATTGAAGTCTGTAATGGTTTTGGTTCCAAAATCAAGGACTTGAAGTGTTGGTGCACTCGTTCCCAATTGCCTGTTTAACTGTGCCTGTTTAATCTTGATTAAATTCGTATCGCCAGTACTGAAGACAAAAGTATCAGCACCACCATTACCAGTCAGACTATCGTCTCCTTTGGCAGCAGCTAAGACGTTAGGATCATTGTTTCCTATGATAGTATCTTTGTTATCGCTACCAGGGAAAACGCATCTAATTTTTTTGACAAATGACTAAGAACCCAATAATGCCCTTTGCCTCACAGGGTAACAAGCAGCTCAAAACCATTGTTGGATAAGAGTTAAAAGGATATTTAGCTGGGTCTTTAATTTGTGAGAATGATCTCACGGGGTGACAAGCTAGTTGAAAGCTATGTATAGAAAGGAATTTGCGTTCGGGGGCTGAGGAATAATTCAATTAAAAGAAAACTCTTATTGAGAATGAAGGGGGTGTAGTGCGTTTCGCGAAGCGACATGAAACGCTACGCGAACGCACTACACCCCCTAATTTGGGTTGAATAATAATTCAAGTTGTGCGGGAGAATAATATTATGAAAAAACTCACCTTTATTAATTAATTTTAAATCAAAAATTACAGTCTAATTAACCACTTCATTCATCGCTTTTATTCCCCTGCGATAATATAGTAATTTACTCAGATTAAGGCTCATTAAATTTTCTACTAATTTCCAGATAAAATTATCATTTATTGCCCAATAAATCATAGAAAATCCTACAAAAAAACTACTGTGTCTTCTTTTTTTTTCTATGTTTTTTATTGGTTCTTGATATATATTTTTGAACCCCTTTATTTTTAATTTTTTGTCCTTGAAATGAACTAAGTGTGTATGAAATAGCTATTAATAAAATTAAATTATTCAATCTTGTTTCATTCGCCTTCGCTGATTCTAGATTGTAACCACCAGTTTTATAGTCTTTAAACATTGCTTCAATTCCCATTC
>JBCDJM010000084.1:0-26355 GCA_038747755.1 Cyanobacteria bacterium P01_H01_bin.35 | reverse complement strand
TTATCAGTTATCAGTTATCAGCTATAGCAATATGAAATGATTTATGAGAGAAAACTGTAGGGGTTTGGTCTCCAAATCCCTTTGCGTTTGGGTTTTGGAGACAAACCCCGTTAGATCAAATCTTACAACCTATCTAGGATTGCTATATCAGCTATTAATTTATTACTTTTAGAGGGCTTTGTTGTCTGAAAACTTATGGATTCCGCACAAGCTAAAGCTTATGTACTTCATAACTTCTACAAGTATTGTCCAATAAATAAATCCCACATCAAAGATTAATAAAAAAAGGCTGAAACTCATACCTGTAAAGGGTTTGAGCCATTTAACTATTGGCCAATAGTTAAATAAAGCATCAATGTATAGAAATAGGGTGATATAGCTGCCACGGTTGTTCACCTTTCATGTCGCGGACAACCGAAAAGGGGAACGGATTTTCTCAGGCTATTTTCGTGCAACAAAGCCCTTTTAGAGCAAAAATTAGTATTGATAGATTTAAGTCAAATTAAAAGTATTGAAAAAAACTAACTTTGACCTCAGAGTGTTTATTCATTATTTGTGAAACAGCTAATAGCTGACCACAAGATAGCTGAATAGTTACTATATTGTTTTACAATAAATCTGGTAATTTCTCCACTATTTAATTATGTCTGACCTAGAATCCAATTTATCTGCTCTAATGGCTAAAGTTTCAGAATTGGAAAAACAACAGACTACTCTGAAAAAATATGTTGTTAAACTCAAACATACTTTAGATGAGCAAATAGAAATTTTTCATCATCGAAAAGAAATACAGACTGTGGAAAATTTGCAGGAACAGTTAACTACTTTAAATCTACGTTTAGATGAGTTATTTGGTGTAAATAATTCGATAAAATCGACTGTTGTACAAGATATATTATCAGAGAAAATTTTACAAAATCCTCAAGAATATGAAAATAAATTAGTGTTCGATCGCTCTGGCAGTCGTGATGTATTAATTGAGGCATTGGCAACAGTTGAATCGCGATTAATTATTGTTTGTCCGTGGTTAAATTGTAATGGTATTGATGAAAATTTACTGGAGAAATTTAAGGGTTGTTTAGATAGGAGTTGTCAAGTAGATATTGGTTGGGGATATTTAGGCGATCGCTCGAATATTGGCAAGGGTTGGAAATATAATGCTTTAGTAGATTTACAGGAATTAGAGCAAGATTATCCTGATTTATTGAGGTTGAAGCTATTAGGAACTCACGAAAATTTTCTGGTGTGCGATGAGAAGTTTGCTTTTGTGGGGAGTCATAATTTTTTAGCTTCGGGCGAGGAAAGTTGGGAACGAGAAGTGGGTATTCGGACGACAGATATAAGAATTATTCAAGGATTAATTGAGCGTTTTGATAATGCTAAAGTTTTGGATTCAGCAGAAATTCATCGTAGATTTGCAGCAAGTGTGAAAAGTTTGGATGAGGTGGAATATTTGCCTGGAGTTATTTATGAGAATGAAATGGAATTTCGGGATTTTTCAATGGTGGTAGATGAAGATGAGGAGGAAGAAGAATTGGAAGAATTTGAGGAGGAAGAGGAAAGTCAAGAACCTGTCGTTAGTGCTGAGGAATTTTTGCGTAGATATAATGAAGGAGAACGAGATTTTACAGGGATTAATTTGTCTGGTGCCGATTTGAGTGGGAAGTCTTTTGATTCAAAATTAAATTTGAGTAATGCTAATTTTAATGGTGCAAATTTGAGCGGTGCAAGTTTTGAATCAGTTAATTTAACCGGAGCAAAATTTAGAGATACTAACCTTTGTGAAAGCAACTTTCGTTCAGCTAATTTAAGTCAAGCTAAGTTCATTAATAGCAACTTGAATAAAGTATACTTTTATAGGACTAGACTAGAAAAAGCAAAGTTCAGAAATGTCAATCTCAGTGAAGCTAATTTAGTTGATGTAAATTTTACTGAAGTTAACTTAAGTGGAGTTAATTTTGGTAATACAGAACTTATGCCAAATACAAACTTCACTGGTGCAAATCTCACAAGAGCAAATTTGAGTGGATTAAATTTGAGAAATGCGAATTTTACAAATGCAGATTTGAGTCAAGCTAATTTAAGTAGAGCTAATTTACTAAACGCAAATTTTGCAGGAGCAAACCTACAAATGGCAAGAATGAATCAAGCACTTTGTAGCGAAGCAACTGTTTTCCCAAAAGATTTTAATCACACTAAATTAGGTTTTTATTTGCTTGCTCCTGGTGTTTCATTACAAGCAGTAAATTTAGCTGGTTATGACTTAAGCTATTTACACTTAAGAAGAGCTAAATTACAAGGAATAAATCTTAATTCAACAAATCTGAACTATTCAGATTTAAGCGACGCTAACTTAGGTAATGCTCAGTTAAGAAAAGCAAATTTGAATAACACAAAATTTGTTGAAGCTAATCTCAATAAAGCTAATTTGAGTGAAGTATCTCTAGAAGTTGCAGACCTAAGATTAGCAAACCTTAGTCAAACAAATTTTGCTCATGCTAGGTTACATAATGTTGATTTAACAGCAGCAAATCTTAGTCAAGCTGACCTGAAAAATGTGCGTAGTTTTGCTGCAATTAACCTTAACGGTGCTGACTTAACTAGGGCAAATTTAGTTGGTTTATCTTTAAGTAACAACCAAAAACTTACAGGCGTTAATTTAAGCAAAGCAAAACTTTGTGGCATAAATTTAACTAACAGTAACCTGAGCAATGCCAACTTAACTTCAGCAGACTTACGCGGAGCAAATTTAAGTGGTGCTAACCTAGAAAATGCCAACTTAAAAGAAGCAAATTTAAGTGGTGCAAACTTTGGTGAAGGTGATAAAAAAGCTAACCTAAAAGGTGCAATAATGCCAGACGGTTCAACCCACGAATAATAAAAATGGTAGGTTGGGTTTCCTTAACTTCAACCCAACTCAAAAATTTGGTAGCTCTGACATAGTAATCTTAGAGATACTCTACTAGCAAGAATAAGATTTTAATCAAAATTGGCAAAACAAAACTTCTGGTGGGGGTTTGGAGACCAAACCCCTACAATATTGATTAGATTATTTAGGTAGGGGCGGGTTCATCTGAATAATTTGTAACGCCATTAACTTAACGCGGAACCCGCCCCTACTATTACAACATTTTAGGTTTGTCACACCACTACTACCAAAAATCTATTAACTTACTCCTTTCTCTCTTCCTAACTTCTGACTTGTGACTTCTAACTTCCTACAACACTCCTCCTCGCCGAACTTTCTGTTCCTGTATATTTTCCTTTTCCGCAAAAGCAGCATCTAATCTATCCAATAACTTCTCAATCTTTTCCTTTCCCTCCTCACTTATCTGAGGTTGCCTATTTAACCACGACATTCCCCTTCTTCGCCCTTTTTGACTTGCCACAATTAGAGTACCCCAAGCTATAGCATTAAATTCCTCTCGATCTACTCTTAAAGCAGCATCAACCCTTTTGCGGAGACGACCAGAATCATTTTGTAACAACTTAGCAATATCATAAGTGCTGCTCAAATTATTTTCAAACACATTGAGACTTTCTTGCCAACGGCCATCTATTAAACCAGCTAAAACCTTTTGACTTGGACTTGCCCAAGAAGCGATCGCCTGAGCTTCTGTAATATTGGCATGAAACTTAATTAAATCAAACTGAGCTTGTGCTTTTTCCGACCATTGAGATTCACCCATCAAATTTTCTCGCAAAGGTTCAATTAAAGCAAAAGCAGGAGACCATAAACCATTACGAGCTAACCTCAGAGCATCCTTATAATATCCATCCCCAATAGGAGTTTCCTGTAGAGAAATTTTCTCTAATTCAATAGGATTAAGTATAAACTTTCGTGGCTGAATCCAATAAATATCAAAATCAGGATCTAACCCCACAGTTTGCTCAACCACCAACTCCGGATCTCCCCCTCCAGTCATTTCCTGCCAGATCGGAGCTTGACCAGCAGAACTTTTCCATTCCAACATCGAACTCAAATAATTTTTAGTAGGATTATAATTGACAATTTGCCCATAAGGAATAGCTTTATGATTTTGTAACCTCTGACCACCGACAGTAAACCAAACTCCTGATGCTGGAACTTTGCCTTGAAACTGACGTACCGTTGTTATAGGTAAAGGTTGATTTGAACCTTGGGGAGCAGAACCAGACTCAATAGTAGATGCAATGACAAAAGATTCAGCCGGACCCTGAAGTGATAAAGTATTAACTAATCGAAAATATGGTTTACTACCTTCTCGTTGATTAACAGATAAAACTGATTGATAGACCCGCAACTCTACTACTTCCCGACACGGAGTTTCACAAGGCAAGGATGCCCTAGATTCAACTTGCCTCATTACTGGCACTAATATATCTGAACCAGAATCTGTTGTTGTACTAGGAAGAGGAAAAATTTTTCCAGTGCTAAACCCTTCCTCTTTAATACTAGATTTAATTTGCTCCTGGGTTTTTAGAGATTTATTGCCAGATATGTAGAATTGAGTCCACTGTGGTAATATTTCATTGAATGAGACTATAGCATTTGGATCGGAAATTAACTTGACACTAAGCCATGCTCCTACTGCCATTAAACTAGAAGCACCAAATAATATAGAAATTCCTATCCATTCAATCATCCATTTCCGCCAAGGTAAGGATAGCAATTTCAACCAAAGTTTTTGAGACGGATTTGCTCGTATCTGGCGTCTCCTAGATTTTGCAGTAGAAGTAATTCTGCTAATTTGTGGAGTTTTTCTAGTCCTAGGATAATAACGTTTCTCAACTGTTTTAACCGGTTTAGGAGATTTCCTTCGATTGTAACTAACCTTGGAATTGTAAATCTTTTTTTTCATCATCCTAGTAATACCCGTTCATAGCGCTGACCTTGAACTTCCCAAGTATACTCGCTTTCTATAAGCGATCGCCCGTTTTCTGACAACTTATGTCTCAACTGCCCGTCCTCAAATAACCGACTAATGGCCTCTACATATTCTTCTACTTGATTTGCTCTTAACGCTCTAAGTGGTGTATCTGCACCATCAACTGCTAATCCTTCCAAACCACGGTTGCTGGCCACAACTGGTGTACCTGCTGCCATTGCCTCTAAAGTTTTATTTTTTATCCCAAAACCAGTACGCATAGGAATTACACAAACTGTAGCTTGATGTAAATATTCTGCCATTGAAGGTACACGACCTGTAACTTTTACCCCTGGGCGAGTCGAAAGTTCCTGTACTTCCGGTACTGGTCTTGCCCCTACTAATGCTAAAGTCGTATCAGGATAGCGTTCTTGTATTTTAGGCAATATCTCCAGAGTCAAAAAGCGAACCGCATCAATATTAGGAAAATTATCCATAGCTCCTACAAAAATTAATTGCTTTCCACCAGGGTCAGCACTACGATAGGGAAACTGACTAAAATCTACCCCATTTGGAATAACTGAAATCTGACTATTAGGGTTAAATTCTTGCAGTTGTTTCCCATCTTCCTCAGTTGTAGCAACTATACAGGAAAATTTTGAACAATACCGTTTTTCATAACGCAGGAGTAGGGGAAGATTAAGTCTATCTCGCAAAGGTTTCTCTGCCGTACCAGTTTCCAACTGTTGCCGACAAGTACCATAAACTGAACTATGGACATTAACTAAAGTTTTAACTTTCTCTTGCCATTGAGGGCGGATGTAAATTTCATTAACGCAATGTTCGCAAGTAATGGCCTCACATTTACCTGCTGCCACAAACTCATCTACCCATTTTTGTATTTCTGGGGAATAGATTGAGAGAACGCTCGGAGGAGTACCTTCTATTATAAAATTACTAAAACGTCTTAGTTTTGCTAAAGTTCCTCCATCAGATTCTTGAGGACGGTCAAATATGGCCAATTCTGCCACATAAGACCGCAATGAATCTATTTCCGAATCATTGACATCTGGAGAGCGTTGTGTTACTAAGGTAACAGAGTGTTTCTGACTTAAAAATTTGAGTAGATTAAATGTTCTAACTTGGGTACCACCTCGACTGGGAGGATAAGGAAAAGTAGAGGAAAGCATTAAAATTTTCATAGAGTTGGTAAGTTATTCTAGATTTTTCTCTATCACAGCTAATTTATTATATTTGATGACAATATCATAGTCTTAATTTGAGTTAGACTGCGGAATTTTAATTTTAGGAATAGATTTTATGGCAGCAAAATCATTGATAGTCAAAGCATTAAAAAAACCAAATCTAGCTTTTAAAAAAGGTAAGCGTTATTTAGCACATAATATTGAAGATTTTATCAGAATACTTACTCAGAAAGGCAAACTTTCAGAAATAGTTAATCAAAAGGAAATTAGAGTAGCAGGTATGAAGCGGACTGGAAACCATGCAATTATTAACTGGGTTAAAAGTCAGCATACTGGTGAAGTTGGATTTATTAATAATGTTTCAGCCAATGAGAACCCCTACCGTTACAAATGTGAAAATCTCCAAGATCATTTTCCAAAACATAAATGGGCAATAGAGCATAATCATCAACAAGCTAAGGGAAATTTTATTAAAAGAGATTGTTTAATTTACAGCTATCAAGATTTTCCCTTAGATAAAATCGCAAGTGATAAATTTGAGCAGAACCACGACTTATACTTAGGAAAAAGTGCTATTAGGTATGATTTACTTATTCTTAGAGACCCTTTTAATCTTCTGGCAAGTAGATTAAAGACTTCTTCTAAAGTGTCACATTTTTTATCAGTAAATTCTCAGAATAAAACAATGGTTGATTTGTGGCTTGATTATGGAAAAGAGTATTTAGGACAAACAAATTATCTCAAACATAACAAAATTTGTATAAATTATAATCAATGGTTTGCTGACATTGAGTATCGGCGACAAATTGCAGATAAACTGCAAATGGAATTTTCTGATGCAGGTATCGATCAAGTAAATAGTTTTGGTGGAGGTAGTTCATTTGAAGGAAAACAATTTGATGGCAAAGCATCATCTATGGATGTCTTAAACAGGTGGCAAAAAGTATCTGATAACCCTAAGTACAAACAATTTTTTAATCAGGAAGTATTGCAGTATTCAGAAAAAATATTTGGTCATATTCCTGGCACAGAATCTTTAATTAAGTAATAACCTCATAGCTTTTAAAAAATTAGTAATCATTGAAAATTAAGTTAATTATCTATTAAAATTAGAGGATAAATTAAGTAATTTATTATGGCAAAAGTTAGCGTTTGTATTCCTACCTATAACCGAGCAAAATTGCTGCCTTATGCAGTAAATAGTGTGTTGAATCAGACTTACCATGACTTTGAATTAATCATAACAGATGATGGTTCAAAAGATAATACTGCTGAAGTAGTTAGTAAATGGAATGACTCTAGAATTCGATATATTCAACATCCTCAAAATATCGGACGCAGCAAAAATATGCGGTCTGGTTTTGATTCTGCTACAGGAGATTATTTCATTAAATTTGATGATGATGATGCCCTCACTCCTGAATTTTTAGAAAAAACTGTCGCAGTACTAGATAAGATGACAAATGTAGATTTTGTCTGTACAAGTCATTGGGTTATCAATGAAAAAAGCGAACGAGAAGAAGTTGCAACTAAAGAAAATGCAGCTAAGTGGGGAAAAGATAAGTTAAACGAAGGAATTATTCCTAACCTGGTTCAAGAAACATTTCAATACCAAAGTTTACAGGTAGGTTCAACTTTATTTCGTCGCTCCTGTTTACAAGAAGTTGATTATATGCGTCCAGAAGCAGATGGATGTGAAGATTTTGATTTGCTAGTTAGGTTAGCTGTAGCAGGTAAGGTGGGATATTTTATTCCAGAATATTTGATGGAATATCGTTTTCATAATCGTCAAACTAGCTTAAAACAAGATATTCATTTTTTGTCAGCTAAGATTTTTTGTATGAATACCTATCAGTTTGAAGAGCGAGAATTAGAAAAATTACGTTTAGTTAAATTAGCAGATACAAAACAAATATTAGGGATTAGATTAATTGAGAAAGGTGATAGTAAAAAAGGTAGGGAATTATTACAAGAGTCAACCCAAATATTAGGAACTTCATTAAAGACTAGATTTGGCTTAATACTATCTTATCTACCCCTAAATTTACGACAGTTAGCATTGCAAAGCTTTAGGAAAATTCGTCCTCAAGATTATGCTGATAAAGTTAGGAACCCAGCTACTTGAGTTGAAAATAAGTAAGTATAACTTTTGAGCGATCGCCACTTTATAAGTTTATAAATATAAATTGACCTCAAAAGTAATAATGCAGGCCAATAAAAGTAAGCTTTAAAAGCTGATTTTAAACTTAGCTGTTTGGGCAGCATTCCAAAGGAAAAGTCTTATATTAACTAGATTATAGTAATTTGGGGTTTACTGGACTATAACTTGACAAACCTAAGTATAAAAAAGAATTCAGCTTTTTCATCTCTACTTTATAAATCAGCTTATCAATAGTCTTTTCTTAATTTAAAAGTTATAAAAGGTAGAATAGCTATATCAAGATTATTTGTGTATATCAAAGTAATCTGCCTCCGATAGTTTATATAAACTATCAAGAATATCTCCAATAAATGGTGCAGTTCTGCTGCTTAATATACCCTTAATAAGTTAGACATGAATCTAGTGTATCACATATAGATATAGATATCTAGTTATGTCTAACTTTTCTAGGTAGTCATGCAAAATTATTTGTATATAATTTCGTCTCTAAGCTTGAAAGAGTGAGAAGTTAATGCACAATTAATTTTGCTTAAGCGCTTAATTACTTTAATACTGCCAATTACCCTAACTAGCTAGCAGCATCAGCTTCCCGAAGAGCCTTGAGAATTTCAGGGCGTTTCATCCGCGCATACCCACGAAGTTTCCGCTCTTGGGCAATTTTCTTAAGTTGTCTGAGTGATTTGGTATCGTAGTCATCAATGGGAGCTGCTGGTTCCGGTTGAGGTGTTGAGCTAGGTTTCTTTCTAGGAGTTGTTTTTTTTGTAGTCGTCTTGGAAGACTTAGTTGTAGAAGCTGGCTTAGTCGTTGTCTTCGGTGCTGTCTCAGTTTTAGCTTCTACTTCAACTGAAGAATCAAGTTCTGAAAGAGCCTCTAATTGACGTCGAACGGCTGAGACTTGAGTTTTTAAGTCATCCTCAATATCTTGCATTGTTTTGACCATCCCTGCAAGTTTTTTCTCTATTTGTTTATCGAGGTCGTCAAGCTGTTTTGATAGTAATTCCACATTTACTCCTGATAAAAAACTAGATGTTGTCTTGTTAGTTGTTGAATTTGCGATTTTTCTTACCAATGTTTCTACCTTATTATTAACCGAATTTTCTAGGTTCGTAATCAAATTTTTGAGCTGCTTAATTTGATCGATATCAGTGTTTTTTTCTTTTTTTAGAACCTCCTCATTTTTATTGATATATCTATTTTTTGGGTGAGAGAATCTACCTTTTGATCAAATAATACCTTAAGTTGTTGCAGTAGACGATCAAAGCTTGGTGTTTCAGGGATAGGTGCTTGAGTTAAGTGTTCCATCTCTGCTCTAGCTATTTCTACTTGTTCATCTGTCATCTCATAAATCCAGGCCCATTGTTCCTTGATTTCAGTTTTTTTGCAACTTGACACCAATCAGCACCACGAACAATTTCTTACTGCTGTTCAGAGTCGTAGTTCTCCTTTAATCTGACAAGTAGTGGAATCAAGTTAATACCTTGCTCTGCAAGGATCTTAAATAGATATTCATGTCTTTTAGGAGGAATATCTCTCTGCTGAGACTCTGGCACAGTAATTTTGGATATGGGAATCAACTCCAAACTTATTGGTTGTGCTGGTAAATCTTCTTGTCGATCTTTTCGCTTTAATGAAACCATTTACTTAGAACTTTCCTGGGTTCCTAAAATCAAATAGAGGTATTTTTCAGAACTATATAATAGGCAGCAGGATAAAGAATTACAGCTACTTTGTTACTCCTTTTTATCACTTTGGAGAAATTCAAGATTTTTGGCTATTCCAAGTATTGGAAAGATTCTAATTTCATCCCAGTTTGACAAAATAGGATTAGGTGGTGAGAGTTAGTAAACTTCCTAGTGTTGCCTAACAGATTTACGGTAACATAAATCTGGGAAATTATGATTAATTCTTAGGTTACAAACTTATACATCAGTACGCTCACCAGCGTTAAATTTGAAGTTGTTGGTTTTTACCATACCTTAGTCTAATTTTTTCTCTTACCCAGATTGTGTTTCTATAAGGCTAATTTAGCATACTATTGTTGTTAGCTTTCATAATTCACCCGGTTTTAACTGTGTGAATTTCCCACTAGGAGTTGTAAATCAGGTTAACGCCTGGATTTATAGATTACTCGCTTACAAAGTATGTCTTCAGGCAAAACGGCCAGATTGCCATTAGTATGTATAAACTACTCAGCTCAAGCTTACAGTGTCAATTGCTACTACTTCCTCAAGTCAAAAGACTATTGAGGCTACTTGTAAGTATTTTTTTTGATTCACTTGCTCTGGGGTAGAACCTACTGTCTAAGGACTGGAAACAAAGTGTAAAAATTACACCGAGCCACCTTTTCGGTTAACTACCATTTAACTGAAGTTCTATTAGATAAGTATGCTCTTACCTAGATTTCAGAGGTAACAGTGTCTTTGTCTTTACGCCTTGATTATAACACATTTGACTAAGGTGTCCTTGTCGTTTCTATACTAGCCTTTAAAACTAGCTAGTTTCTTACTGACAGATTTTTTGGTGATGATAAATTTACCAACTTAATAATCTTGGAATTTACTGTAATTAGGGCTTGCTGATTAAATCTTAAAGCATTGACAAATAAAGGTTTTAGCCTTTTTAGGTTGAGAAAAAGTACCTAGTTATGAGCTGCTTTATACTCAAAAAGTTAGGATTTTGGGGAAGAGTTGAGCAAAAAAATTACTCCCCTACTCCCCTGCTCCTCTACTCCTTAAAAAAGACTTTTTCAGCAAACCCTAATTAGGCATTACCTGAGAGAAAGCTTTAGGAAGACCACTCAGTTTCAATAGTTCTAATCTGAGTGAGTTGATGGCAGGTTTTTTTCTGGCCATGCCAAGACCCGATCGCATAACTCGATTAAATTGCCTGAAGTTATTTTTTAACTTTTTTACACAAAATAGTCAAGGTTTACCTATTTGATTAATAATAATATTAATTGGCTGATTTTTGCAAGTGGGGAACAGACGATCGCATGAATATTAAATATCTTAAGTTTCTTTTGAAATTACTAGGCTACAAAAACTATCGAGTGTCTATTAGTAAAATCCAGCCAGAGCAAGAAATGAACGTTTCTGAACGGGATGAAATCTGTTACCGACTTTGCGATCGAGGGTTTGTAAATTTCACAAGGGAAGTTACAAAAATTAATATATCACCCCAGGGAAAATCACTCCTTGATAGTACAAAAGCTGCAAATTCACTAACTGAGGAAGAGTTAAAATTTCTCAAGGCAACTGCTAAGGGTGCTATTGCTCCGGGGGAGACTGGTATAGATGCTACCTATAGACAAGCTGTGATTACAGATTTGGTAGACGAAGGTTTGATTGAAGTTGTTGCTCAAAAAATCAAAGAAGTTTGGCTAACGGAAAAAGGAAAGCAATTTTTGTGCCAAGAATATTCATCCCAAAGTACGGCAAAAGAAATTTCGTTGAAAATGTTAAGTGATTACCTCCAGTTAATGCGGACAAACATTTCTCCCGACTACCCTAAGCAAGAGAAAAATATATTTTCGAGGTTGTCGGACAACAAACCCACCGATTCTGAGATTTTAGCTGTGATTCAAGATTTAGACCATAATCTAGGTACAGATAACTACTTACCAATTTTTTATTTACGAGAAAAGTTACAACCTCCTCTATCTCAAATAGAACTAGAACAAGCACTCTACCGTTTAGAAAGAAGTGACAAAATAGAATTAAGTTCCCTACAGGAGGTAAGATCCTACACACCAGAACAAATTGAAACAGGTATCCCTCAAGATATTGGCGGACCTTTGTTTTTCATAATTAGGGAGTAGGGAATAGGGAATAGGGAATAGGGAATAGGGAATAGGGAGTAGGGAAAACCCTTGCTTTTTATTTGATTTTCCTGTATGGCAAAATCCTAGTTTTCCCTAACTACAAAAAAAGGGAGTAGGGAGTAGGGAAAACCCTTGCTTTTTATTTGATTTTCCTGTATGACAAAATCCTAGTCTTCCCTAACTACAAAAAAAGGGAGTAGGAAGTAGGAAGTAGGGAGTAGGGAAAATCCTTGCTTTTTATTTGATTTTCCCTAACTACAAAAAGCGGACATTTATAAATACTCAAAGTCCGTCAGGGATAACTTTTGACTTCTGAATTCTGACTTCGCGCCTTGCGCGTAGCGCTATATCTGCTATCGTAATTCTCTAACCATTCTCAAAAATATTAACAATTTTATTGTATGACATCTATAGATCAGATTATTCAAAGAGAGCTTAATCCTTTCGATCCCGTAACTCTTTATACTATTAATTTTTGGCAAGAGCAACAAAATCCTAGTCTGAATGTTGATTCTATCCATCAAAATATTATCACTGATATAGAAGTGGTACTGGAGCAGGTTGCTCAGGAACATCATCCCCGTACTTTAATACTTACGGGTGACTCTGGTTCTGGTAAAAGTTACCTTTTAGGGAGAATTAAAAAATTATTTAATACTAAAGCTTTTTTTGCCTATATCGATCCTTGGCCTGATAGCGATTATATTTGGCGACATATTTTGCGCCAAACTGTTGACTGTCTGATGAAAACTCCAGAGGGTAAAACAGATTCTCAGTTGTTACTTTGGCTCAAAAATCTATTAGCTTTCCAAAATAGTAGTTTGCTCGAAAAAATTATTGGTAAAAGAAGGGTATTTATTAGAAATCTTAAGGAAATTTACCCTTCTGGGATTTATAATCCTAATGATTTTTTTAGTGCCCTTTATTATCTACTAGATCCCAACTATAACGCTGTTGCCTGTGAGTGGTTACGGGGGGATGATTTGGATGAGGTCGATCTAAAATATTTGAGGATTAAAAGTAGTATAGATTCTGAAGATTCGGCCCAAAAAATTATTACTAACTTGGGGATAATTTCGGCTGCATCTCAACCTATTGTTTTATGTTTTGATAATCTTGATAATATTCCTCGCTTGTTAAATGGAACTTTAGATTTACAAGCATTATTTAATGTTAATTCTAGTATTCATACTCACTATCCACAAAATTTTCTGATCATTATTAGTATTATTACGAGTACCTGGAAACAAAATGCTACATTAATTCAACCAGCAGATAAAGCTAGAGTTAATGGGGGTGATTTTCATTTAAAACCAATTACTTTAGAACAGGGTGAAGCTATATTAGCTGCTCGTTTAAATCCTTTGCATTCTCAGGCACAGCAAAAGCCTAAATCACCTATATTTCCTTTGTCAAAAGGAATATTAGAACAGAAGTTTCCCAGGGGGAAAACTCTACCTCGGAATATATTAGAATTGGGACGTAAGGAATATGAGCAGTACAAAAGCAAATTATTAGATAATACAGAAAATCCTCAATATTTAACACCAGGAACAGAATTGGCGACTTTTAAATTGATTTGGCAAGACAAGTATAAGAAAACTCAGAAAAAAATTAGCAAAATTACTGATTTGGCAGCACCAGAATTGATTCGGATGTTACAAGAAGTATTAAATGCTTTACAATGTCAGGAGGTAAAAACTAAATTATTAAGTGGGAAGTATGCTAGTTATTCTTTGAGTTATCAACAACAAAATCAAGAGCAAATTATCGGTGTGGTTTGGACGGAAGATCCAAATATGAATAGTTTTTACAATACCATGAATGCTTGTCAAAAAGTTGTGGATAAAAAATTATGTCAAATTTTATATTTAGTGAGAGCTGCTGAGGTGGGAAGTGCTAGAAATCTTAGCTATAAAATATATAGAAAAATTTTCCAAGGTAGGTCGAAAAATATTCATATTAAGCCTAATTTGGAATCGGTGTATTTTTTGGCTACATATCATAGCTTGGTGAATGCTGCCCTCGCTAATGAATTAGTAATTGAAGGTGAGATTATTAGTCTGAAAGAGTTAGAAAAGATAATTTGTGATTTACAAATTTTAAATAATTGTAGCTTATTACAAGATTTGTCTGTAGTTTTTCCCACAGATACTCAAGAAGAGCAAAATGAACCAGATTTAGATGAAATCAAGGATTTTGTATTAACTTTAATTAGAAAAAAAAGTTTTATGGAAAGGAATAGCGTAATTGAAAATACACTCAATCAATTTATCAAAATGGATAGTTCAAACATTGATATAATAATTCGAGAGTTTGAGGAAGAACAAAAAATAAAAATTATCTCTCCTACATCAAAATCAGATGAACAATTAGTTTGTTTTGTTCCTGGTTAATCAGGAATTTATAATTGATGATTATAGTAATTAATTAGAATTAATTTGGAGTATATAAAACTGATAAATTATCAGAATTTTTAGTTACATTAATTGCTTGAAAAAACAGGAAAATCAAAATAGTCTGTCAATGCCAATAAGTAATAAACCTCAATTACAATCTCCGCCATTTAGTATTAACGATCTTAAGGTTGCTTTTGATTGCCCCCGTTTGTTTTATTTGAAACAGCGTTTTGGAGGCGATTATCTGTTTTTGCCAAAGGATTATATCCAGGAAATTGATAATGCTTTTGTTGATTTAGCTAATCAGTTAATGAATATGATTCGGCAAGAATCTAGAATTCAAGTTTTGTTTGCAGGAAAATTTGAGGAGTTGGTGGTAGAGGCGATCGCTAATCAAATACAACAATTATTTTATGAGTTGATTTTCTTTCCTTATTTAGAAACAATAATTACAAAAGATATTACTTTAGCAACAAAATTATATCAAGTTTGGCAGGTATTAACTAAACTGATTTTTAATATGTCTGAAATTATTGTTAAAAATCGGCGTTACTGCCATGAAAGTGTTGTAGTTCGTCGCACATTAATTACCAGAGAAATACCTGTAGATTATACTTTTAAAATAGCAGGTAGTAAGAGTCAAAAGTTAACGGGAAAAGTTAATAATTTAATTTTTGATTTTGAGACTCGTCGTTTGCGTGTGGTTCATTTTCAAACTTATGAAACCGTAGAAGTATCGTCTCAGTTAATAGGGGTTGCTCTCTATAGTTTTTTACTGAAGCAAAAGAAAAAGGTATCTGTTGATGCTGTTGTTTATTGGGTTTTGCCTGAATTGGGAGAGTATTATTATTCATGGGAAAAGTTGGACAATGTGGTGGAGGGTTTAGTTCCGGGTAAGTTAGAGGAGATGCGGGAGTGGTTAAGATGGGAGGAGTTTCAACCTGATCCACCTCCACGGACGGAGCATGAGTATTTGTGTGATATTTGTCCTCAGAAGGAAAAGTGTCAGAGTTTTTTTGATAGGAGTGGGTAGAGATTATAAAAAGTAGGTTGGGTAGAACGAGGTGAAACCCAACTTATACCGTTTCACGGAAGTTAAAAGTCAAAAGTTATGCATCGAGTGCGTAATTCTGAGGTCTCCATTTCCTGCGGAAACGCTCCGCGAACAGAATGTAAGACGCACTCAAGACACTCAAAAGTAAGATTTTATAAATTCAAAACTTTGACGATAGAGTATCAGGAAATTATTTCACATATTTGGTAAAAGTTGGGTTTCGTCACCTCAACCCAACCTAGGGATATTTGGTATTTTTGAGGATGGGGATGCGATCTCTACTTCCTATTATGGTATATATCCTATTTCTTTGAGTTTGTTGTAAGTTTTTTCTCCAAAATTATCAACTTTAAACTCCTTGTTTGTTGCTGATTTTTTAAGGTTTCTCCAAGTTAAACCTTCATTAGATGTTTTCCACTTCTGAATAGCTTTCCACGCTGCTGTAATTTGATTAGTGTTTACTCGTAAGTCGCTAAATTTGTCTTCAATCTCTGTTTTTGTTGCCTCCTGTAAATTCAACTTCTGTGTTGGAAATGTTCCTGAAGGTGGTTGAACATTAGAACTTATTTGTTTTTGTATTTCCTCTACTTTATTAGATAGTTGATCGACTTTAGTAAACAAAACCTCTAGGTGTTTTTGGATAGTTGTATTATTTTCTGGTTGAAAGTTAAGACTTGCAACAGTAGTAGGTTTAGTTACTAACTCATTTAACTTTATTGTCATTGGTTGCAATTTTTTATCTAGTTGACTATTTAGTTCTTTTGTCAAACTTAATGTCAAATTGTTAAACATTTTCGTTAAGTCAACTTGACTATCTTGAACATCAATAGGAATTTCTGGAGATTCAGCTATTGGAGCATCTAAACCTCTCAAAATTTCCTGTTGCTTCCTGATATTTTCTTCCTGTTTTTCTTTGATAATAAACCCCCTTATCATACCTGAATGTTCTGGGTATATTTCTGATGCTTTAACAGTTGCATAATACTCAAAATCACCAGTGACAATTTCGCAACTCTCAATACCTGTTCTTTTCAAAATAATAGGTCTAACTACACCTCCTGTTGTCATAATTAAGTTAGCCATATTCTCAATTTCATCTGCTGAAAAATAAGAGAGATCAACCTTGGGTGTGATGTTATCAAGGTCTACTAAGGAAGTAGATAAATTTATGTTATCGCTCATACTTTTGAAATAATTTCTGTTGCTAAGTTTTCAAATTCTTCTACTGAAGGTTCGTCTGATTTGTAGTCAAAAATTGATACAGGATTAGGAACTTCTATATCATCTATCCAAATAGTTTTATCTAGACACTTAGCTAAATCCTCTCTTTGAAAAATACAGCTATCCATGAGTGGCAAATTATAACGTTCTTGAATAATTGCTTTGCGACGAGGTAAAGTATATTGAATATATCTACTGTTAGTAGGGATTTTGGAAGGTAAAATACCTAGTATATTAACCTCCGAAATACCCATTTCTTCTCTAAATTCGTTAATTTCTTCAATGAAATTTTTAACATTTGGTAATCCTTCATTTGCAAAGGCTTTTAAGTCAGAAGGAATTATTAAATAATCTGTTGTTATCATTGCTATTCTAGCATAAAGATTCAGTGAAGGTGGGGTGTCAATAATTACAAAATCATAATTATCTTTAGCTTCTAATAGTTTTTTTCTTAATCTTGTTTTTGCTGCATCAATTTCTGATAGTTCTTTTTCCCCTTTCATTAAAGTAATATGAGATGGAATTACATCAATTTCGGGGTCATTGAACTGAGATTTGCGAACAACTTCAGGGATTAAAAATTTCTTGGGATTGCTGATAACATGATAAATATACTTGTCTTTTAAATTATCATTTTCCTCATCGTAAAATTTAGCTAATCCTAAAGCAAACGTTGCATTCGCCTGACTATCCAAGTCTACAACCAAAACTCGATAACCTTTTTTACTTAAGGCAGCAGCTAAATTAACTACGGTTGTCGTTTTTCCAACTCCGCCTTTATTGTGATAAACAGCAATTACTTTCATAGAATTTCTCCTACTTTGATTAATTGGATTATACTCGGTTTCAATATTTACTTGATTTCCCTGATTCTCTGGCGTATTACTAACAATTTTTTTCGCCTCAGATTGAGTAGCGATTGCCTCACTTACCTCTGCTTTTTCTACCGGAATTTCTGTTGTATTATAACTTCGATTTTTACGCAAAGATTCTCGCCCGACTAATTTTTTAATTTCTTCTATTTTCTCATCAACTTCATACCCATAACAACTAAAAATTAACTCAATATGATTTCCGTTTCTTTGATAAATCCTAATTTCTCTAGCATTAGTTAACAAGCCATATTTTACATTCATACTTGTTAAATAACGCCTCAGTTTTCGTTGATGGCGATCTAAATTTTGTTTTGGATGTTTTGCCTCCATAACTAATGCTAAAGGGGAGTCACCATCCAAACGAAAAGGTAGTTCTTGAGCAGCAAATGACAAAAAGTCTAAACGGATACTACCCAACGTTACTTCTTGATGCCAATGTTCGATACCGTATCCTAATTTCGGCAGTAAATAACTAACAATTAGTTTGCTTTCTACTTCACTTTCGTTGCGACATAAATCTGGATTAAAACTCAAGGTTATTTCACTTATCAGTTATCAGTTAGCCTCCTGGGTCGTAACTGCGTTAACAGTTAGCCTCCTGGGTCGTAACTGCGTTAACAGTACCTCTGCAATAAGGAGGCTTAAAATATCTATGGATGTTCTTTTTTATCCCCTTAAAAGGGGAGGTTTTAGACCATAATTTTTCGGTAATTATTCCTTAATTTTTAATTTTTTCCTTGATTAACTAACCCGATGCTATCCAAATAGGTTTATTAATGTCAATCTTGACAAATTAGTTCAGTTGTATTACTATGTTTTCCGTATTTTTACCGTTTTATAGCAGATTTCATCCTAGTGAGGTACACCTGCGCGAGCAAGATGCACGGTTCCCTAAAAATCGCACTGATAAAATTTAATTATCAATATCTGTGCCTCACTAGCTTGGGAAATGCCATATACAAATTGATGAAAGTCGTATTATCAATTAATTTTATTTTGCTTGGGGTTATTTTTCTGACTGGGCGCATCTTGCTCCCATTGAGTATCAAGATACCCTATAAAAAAAATCCGGTCAAAATGCCGGATTATATAAAAGTTGATGAATAAAAAATTAGTGGTATGTGTTAATGGGGATTTAAACCCCTCAGTATATACCTTAGAAAAGCTGATAGCTGATAGCTGATAGCTGAGTGCTACTTCAAATTACTAGGAAGCTTTCTGAGCATCATACTCTTTAAAAGTCAGATAAAACTTTTCCCGCTCGTACAAATGACACTTATCTGTTATCTTTTTCATTAAAGACCAAGAAAACTTAGTTTGATAAAGTTTATCTCCCCATTTATCCTTCAAAAATTCATGTGCTTGCCTCAAATTATATGAAGGAATTCCTGTTGAGACGTGATGGGGAATATGCACATTAATATCATGGCAAAGAAACTCTACCCAACGGGGATAATCACAATGTACTGTACCAAATAATTGAGCCTCTCCTGCATTCCATTCCTCCGCAGGAGTAAAGGGAATTTCTGGTACTGTGTGATGAACAATAGTAAATGTACTCATCCAGAAATGGTAAACTAACCAAGGCATTAACCAAAACTTGACTAGACCCCACAGACCAGTTGTAGCTATTAACAAAGGAAAGGCGATCGCGCTAAACCCAAAAACTACTAATGCAGAAAACTTGACATTTTCACTATTCTTACCCTCAAATTTTCTCCAGTCAAAATGGATAAGCGCCCAGTGAGGAAGAGAAGCTAACCACCAAAGTCTGCCACGCATCACCCTATACACTGTCTGCATAAAGCTACCAGCAACCTCAAAATCTTCTGGATACCATGGTTGCCAAGCATTATCTTCACCCATTTTATTCGTATGTTTGTGGTGATGATTATGGCCTATTCGCCAACCATGAAACGGATAAATTAAGGGCAAAAACGCTAAGTGACCAACTAGATCGTTGACCCAGCGACGGTTAGAAAAGGAGCGATGACCGCAGTCATGGCCAATAACAAAAAACCCTGTTAATGCGGTGCCAGTGAAAACCCAAGCTAGGGGCAATAAAAACCAAGGTGTAATTGTTAGTCCCCAATAACCTAAAACAACCATCAAGATATTGGTTGCTACCATTGTCCAGGTTTTCCTTTTATCTTTAATGAAAACTTCGCGAGGTAGACTTTTCACAATATCTTTTAGCTTTAGTTGCTCATTTTCGCTATGAGAATTTTCAGAAGTAGATTCTGCAATTGATACAGTCATAAATTGTTTAAATTTCCCGTTTTTTTTGATGTTTATGTAGTAGATTTATGATTCCGAAAAAAAATGCCAGCTCAAAAATTTTGCTGGCGGTTTTGACCACAGAAAAATTTTCACAGCTAATGCTCAGAACTAATAGTATTCAGTGAATTTTGTTCAAAACAATGCTGTATGTAGCAAAACCTTTCTTTTTATATCACAATCTTGTGACTATCGAGGTAAATTAATGAATTTTGTTGCTTTTGCTACTTCTTTTTTGTTGGTCAAGTGTAGCTATAATCATGTTAACAATTTTTATTGATTGACTTATTTTTTAATCTGTGATATTGAGTTTCGTTCTTTGATAGTTCGTAATTCTAATAAAAGAGTTTCTATTTCAGCCTCAAGATGAAGCAACTTAACTTGTTGATCTGTTTGATATAAGGACTTCATCTGTTCTAAGGTATGGGTTTGATTGGTTGATACTGCTGAACGATTTACCCTTTTAGCAGTATTTACAGAAGAAGATCCACTGGACAAACTAGATGTGCTGTCAGAAATCAATAAGTTACTAGCCATTTATACTCACTTAAAATTGTTTTTCTTTTAAGATACATTACAACAAATTAAGCTATTTAACCTTATTGAATAAAAATTTAACATTTAAAATTAGGGCTTGAGGTAAGTTAGCCAATACTAAACACTTATCATATTAAGTAAGTAGGGTAATTAGTATACTTTCTAGCTATAAATTTGGTTAAGTTTTGATCCTTACCAAGCATTGACCAAAAAGTTATTGACAAACTCTTGATTAACTCAAAGTTCAATTATTGTGTAGTGGACTGACACGCCTAAAATTTGGCAATAGTAGGGGCGGGTTCTGCGTTAAATTAATTTTGCTCAACATTAAATTCACATGAACGCCCCACCCCATCTTCTAACCAGCTAAAGCACTGTTTTAGCTGTGTCAGTCCACTAGGTTAAAATTGTGGATCTTAACTATTCTGGCTGTCTTCATATTTATATTTGTTTGATAAAAATATTTGATTATATAGCAATCAGGAATGAGATGTGAGAATTTTTATGATAGTTAGTTTTGCCTGAAAAGCTTAAAATTTATGACTCCTTTACGGACGTTGCATAACAAAAATGCGTTTTCCGTTCCGGAATGCTGCGCAAACATGTCGCATAGCGTTTCGCTGTCGCGACATATAAAGCGGAGCTTTGCGTCAGCAAAACGTCCCTACGACTCCTGACTCCTAAATGCCACCAAAATCTTACAACTCACATAAGATTGCTATAGCTTAGGCCAGAGCTAAGGAATGAAGATCGAATATGATCCAAAAATATTGGCTAGGAGTAATGCACTGATATGCTGGTATAAAGAAAATCTGAAAGTTAATAAATTCTCATTCCTAAGAAAAATTTAAAGTTTACAAAAAACAAGCTTGAGAGCAAATTGTTTTTAAACCGGGGCTAAAAATCAGCACCAGATTTTGATTAATATTTGAAATAATTACTTTTTTGTGGTATGCTATAAAATATCAAAAAATAAAATTGGTACTATTAATAGTATCAACATATACGGTCAACCAAGCTAGTAAGGGTAAAACTCCCGTCAAGAAACTCAGCCGTATTGATTATTGCCTAATCAATGCAAATAATAGTAGCTTCGAGAGTATGCTGAACTGGTAAAATATGTTGAAAATCCTTAAAGATAAATCAATCGTAATCAAATCTATATCTTAATAGAGTAAGCACAATGCCCACAACTTATTGTTTGTAGGTTTAACTGTGTAGGGATACTTTGACTTGTTCCCAGTAATATACATCTGGTCAGCGAACAAGAAAAGTCCTAATGCTGATTTATCCCGCTGCGAAGTGTCAGCTAAATAATTAATTTCCCTGACTTTAGTCCGGAGAATAGTAAAATTCAACAATTCAAAACTTTAAAGATGACCTTAACACTGTCCTCTTCTCAGTCAAAATTACAAGGTTGGCCGGGTTTGATCGAGGCGTATAGATCCTATCTACCTGTGACAGAAAAAACTCCTGTGGTGACACTGCAAGAAGGTAATACCCCTCTGATTCCTGTACCAGCGATCGCCGATCAGGTAGGCAAACAGGTAGAAGTATTTGTTAAATATGATGGCCTCAACCCTACAGGTAGTTTCAAAGATAGGGGCATGACTTTAGCCATATCTAAGGCCAAAGAGGCAGGTGCAAAAGCAGTAATCTGTGCTAGCACGGGGAATACCTCAGCAGCAGCAGCAGCTTATGCTAGACGAGGTGGGATGCGAGCTTTTGTTTTAATCCCAGATGGTTATGTTGCCCTAGGGAAGTTAGCCCAAGCTTTATTATATGGGGCTGAAGTTTTGGCAATTAAAGGCAATTTTGACCAAGCCCTAGAAATAGTTCGGAATGTGGCCAATAAATATCCTGTGACTTTGGTCAACTCAGTTAATCCCTATCGTCTCGAAGGTCAAAAAACTGGTGCTTTTGAGGTAGTGGATACTTTGGGGGATGCCCCAGATTGGTTATGTATTCCTGTGGGAAATGCTGGAAATATAACAGCATATTGGATGGGTTTTTGTCAATACCATAAAATCGGAAAATGCGATCGCCTGCCAAAAATGATGGGCTTTCAGGCAGCAGGGGCCGCACCTATTGTTGCAGGTCATCCTATAACCCATCCAGAAACAGTAGCTAGTGCTATTAGAATTGGCAACCCTGCTAGTTGGGAAAAAGCTATAGCTGCTCAAGAAGCTAGTCAGGGAAATTTTACTTCTGTTACTGATGAGGAAATATTAGAAGCTTATCGTTTATTGGCTTCTAATGAAGGAATTTTTTGTGAGCCTGCTAGTGCTGCTTCTGTTGCTGGTTTATTGAAAGTTAAAGACCAAGTTCCCACAGGAGCAAAGATAGTTTGTGTACTTACTGGCCATGGTCTCAAAGACCCAGATGTAGCGATTAAACATAGCAACAATAAGTTTAAGCAAGGTATAGAACCAAGTATAGAGGCAGTTGCTCAAGTTATGGGATTTTAAAAAAGGAAAGAATAAGGAAGATGAAAGAAGTAAGAAGGACAATATTCTTGAATTCACTTTTAAGTTTTTCTCCCTAATCTTTACTACTGGGTAAGCGAGGTAATGGTTTTTCGTTGTGTGGTAACTGGGGAGTATTAGAATATTTGCTCTCCTGTAGTTGGATTTTATTTTGATTATTGATTTCTGTTTTTACCTGACTATCAGGAATATTCTCTAACTTTTCTTGTTTGGTTACTTTTGCTTTGGCCAGAAGATCCACTGCATCTGCCAAAGCATTTGTTAAACTTTTACGAGTATTTGCATGATTGGTTTGCTCTTGTTTAAGGGTTTTAGTTAACTTTTGGACTTCTTCAACAGCGCGATCGCGTTCTTGGATCGTTTCGATAATTTTGGCCTTAAATTCAGCCAAAGTCTGTAAATTTTCGATTTGCTGTTCAATATTTGTTAAAGTTTCATTCCTATCCTCTTTAACTAAGGAGAAACTTTTTAATTGATGAACTTTGGTTTTTAAATTCTCAATAGTTTCTTGACTCTGTTGACTTTCATTTCTTCGTTGTTGAGCCTCAGTATTATAGAGTTGACGCCACTGAGAGGCACTATCTTGGGCTGAATTTAATTCTGTTTGTAGTTCGACTATTTTTTCTTGAAGACCTTTGATTTCATTTAACCATGGGGTTATATCCTGAGTCATATCATATTTTAGATGATAGAGTGTCCATTTAATTGGGTTATGTTTTCCTGAAAGATTGCCTTTGCAATTTTAGGCTAAAATTTTTAACCATAAATATCTTATATCATGTCCGCTGGTATCGTTTGTGTAAAAGTTGGGTAAATATTTACCTTATGTAAGGTTTTTCCTTTTCTTATTTCTTATTTCTTCTTCCTTCTTCCTTACCTTCGTGCTTACAATACCGATGCTACCGGACATGATATTATACTTAATCCGGTTTTGAGCTTGTAGAGTTTTCTGATTTTGGTAAAAATGTTTGACAAAAATAGTTTCAGTGTTTGCCAAAAAGCTCTTTGAATAATAGATTTGGTATTAGTTTGCTCTTAATTTCCACATCCTAAATTGATTGCTAGGTTCTAATTATAGATTATTACTTTGTAATTTTGCCTTAAAGGAAGTAATTTACCTTGCTAAAAAGTCCGAAAATTGCTGATTTATAATTGTTATTTTTAAGTGGTAGTGATAAGTATTCCACAGGAAATGCTTACATTGATTCATTTAATATTTTTAAGGAAGTAGGGAATAGGAGAAAAAATATACTTGTATAATTTATAAGTATATCCTAAATGATTTTGCTTACTTACTTAACTTAACCACCAAATATATAATTAATTTGGCTTAAGAGACTGTTTGTCAAATAAGTATTAATAAAAAAGTTTCACAACTCAATCAACTAGCTTGAATAAGGCAAGGGATTGAAATAACTCTACATAGGGAGGAGGTATGACTACTAATAGTCAATCAGATAAGAGTGAATTTATTGATCACAAATAATTGTTTTTTTGCCTATTCCCTATTCCCAGTTAAGTGTTCCCGGTTCCCTATCTTCTTTTTTGATATTTCCTGATACATTCAACCTCTAACTACTTATATATATTACTTTTTAGCTAAAAGCCATGAGCTTTTTCCATTTTCTACGTCACTTTAATTCTGCAACATTGCGGGAAGTTTTAAACCGCGAAAATAGGCAGCGATTTTTAGATTTATTAACTCCAATTGCTCAAAATGCTTATAGAGTATTATTGACGATACTAAAAATGCTCGTCAAGCACATATTAAAACGAATAATTCGCTTTTTTCAATTCATTTTTTATCTAAATTTTCATACTATTAAGGAAGTATTTAGTTGTGCAGCAAAACAGAGATTATCAGGTTTATCGGCAGAGATGGCTTATAATGCTATGCTCGCTTTATTTCCTGCTTTATTAACAATAATTGCCGCAATTGGATTATTTGAATCTTTGAGTTCAACCCTATTTCAAATGGGAAGTTTACTAATAGATATAGTGCCAAATCAAGTAAGATTTTTAATTACCAGCGCTGTTGATGAAATTCAGAGTTCTCCCAACAAAGAAATATTCTCTTTCAGTCCCATTGTCTCAATATGGATATTTTCTAGTGTACTTAGTTCTGCAATGGCAGCACTCGATCAAATTCATCAAGTTTCTCTTGAAAAAAAACGACCTTTTTGGAAAGCAAAGTTAGTTTCTTTAGGACTTACCATTGGGACTCTAATACTATTAATTATTGCCTCTGGATTAGTATTAGTTAGTGACTTAATTGTAGACATGATTTCTCGGCAAAGTTGCTTACTAGAAATTTTGCCTAACTGCCCTCCCGATCAAGTCGCTAATTGTTTATTTCAAGAACCTGTTGATAATTGTGTTTTGAAGTCACAATTATTAGAAACTTGGAGTCAATTAAGATGGCCGATTACTTTAGGAATAGTATCAACAGCTTTTGCTTTTGTTTATCGTTTTGGTCCGAGTTTTAGAAGGAAAGGTACACCTATAATGCCTGGTGCAATTATTGCAGCATTAATGTGGGCAGGAGCTTCTAATTTATTTCGTTTATACGTTTTACATTTTGGCAACTATAACCGAACTTATGGAGCTATTGGTACTTTTATTATTTTATTATTGTGGTTATATATTAGTTCATTAGTAGTGTTAATTGGGGCACAATTAAATGTAACAGTAGGAGAAGCAATGGCAAGGGAAAGTGAAGTTATAGAGTAATAAAGTTCAGTTCAGGATTTTTTGCAGAAGGAAGAAGGAAGAAGAAAGAATAAACAAGGAAAGTACATGAATGTACAGGTTACTTCAGGATTTTTTTTGTAGTTCTGTAATCTCAATATCTACTCTAATGATTCTATATCTTATGATTTTCCTTCTTATGTGAACTTTATTAAGTTATAGAGGGAGAAGAAGAGTATTAGGAAATATGTTCAATAATTAACAATTAATAATTACCTCTGCTAAAAAAGAAGAGGATTGCTTCAGAGAAACTTTTTTTATTTTTTTCCTTGAAAGCAGGGGCTTTAAACCTCAATTTTTTGGTAGAAAAGTTGGAGTTAGCGTGGTCTTTGTAAGAGACTAATTACGCCAGTGCTTATGGATAAAAAAATTAGAAATAAAAGTACTCCTCCCGGTAAAAATGAGAGAATTTTCCACCCTCTTAGGAGCCAGATTATTAGGGTAATAATAGTGAGAATGCCACAAATGTAGGAAAATTGGGGAATGAGAAAGTTATAATTTTTACTCACGAATTTTACCTCATATTTATATTTATTTGACTATTAAAAATATTGTAACTATTTTATCTTAAGTAACTTAAGACCTATATAGCAATCCTATTTCATTCGTGAAAAGCTATAAATGGTATACTCTAATCAAATATTTGTTTGAGCTGGTTACACATCGTCAAACCTTTGATTTTCCCAAAATTTTCATGTATGGCTACTTTTCATAAATCATTTAGG
>JBCDJM010000083.1:0-26506 GCA_038747755.1 Cyanobacteria bacterium P01_H01_bin.35 | reverse complement strand
TTTTTACACACCGCTACCTTTGCTATCAAAATAATTCAAGTAGGTTGCACTTAGAAATATTAATATTCACAAGATAACTAAGTAAAGGTTTATGTAGGGTGAAGTTGTGCTTACAAACGTTAAGGTTTGGAAGATATTTAAGTCAACCTAGATGCTCTTATTATAACAAGAGACTAACTTTACGATATCGCAAAGTTAGTCTTTCACCACTCACCCTCCAAAGTGCCAGAATTTCACTTCTATAGCTATATAGCTGTAGGAGTTATTTTCCCGCATAAGCTAGTTTCCTCAGTCAAATCAAATTTTTACCCCTATGCCAGTGCGACTATCTCCTCAGACAGAAAAGACTGATACTTCCGGGGGTACATAAGGTGGAGTTAGGTGTACTTACAGATATTAATATTCGTAAGAAAAGTTTTGTGTGGTTAAGGCTCCAACGAGATATTGCCTGAGAGTGAGTTTTAAGGCGTGGGAAGTGGCAAAAGCGACCTTAAATCTTTGTATCTCCCATAAACCTAAATTTTTGAGCTTCCTTGGCAAAATTTGACCTAATATGATAGCATTTGAATAACTGTTGAAAACTGGACACAAAAAAAAGCACGGTTAGTAGCCGTGCTGTCCAAATTATTTTTTATCTTGAAAATGATTTTATATTATAAATTCCTTGATATCAAGGGACTTCTATCTGATATTGGTTTATTTTCTTATTATAGTAACTTTTACTATAATACTGCATCTAGTCTAAATCGTCAAATCTCAGCCAACCTCACACTACATTTAGGGGGTATGAGATGAGTAACGCGAAATGGATTAAATTTTCTAAACTCCCTGATAACTGCCCAATATGTAACGGCCAACACAAGAGATGCAGGACTAATGGCAGTCTAGTTATTTGTGGTGAGGACGCACAAGTACCGGGGTGGAAAAATCACGGTCAAGATAAAGCAGGTATAGGTTATCTCTACAGACCTGATTCATCTCAACTATCCGAATATAAGAAATTACCAAAACCAGAACCCGCAAAGCCTTCAAAGGTGTCACACTTACCCCAAGGGGAAATTAACAACCTCCTCCTGGATATGCTGTGCCAACAACCTGTAGAAGATTGGGCGAGAGCTGATTTGTTGAAAAGGGGAGTTGAACCAAGTGGGCTACTAGGTAAGTCATTCCCAAGGGGGGTGATAGATGACAAGTATGATGGTTTACCCGGTACATATAGAGACAGTCAAGGTAGATTGAGGACGGTAGCTCCTAACAACAGCTATTTTTGCCCCATATTTAACGAGGACGGCCTGGTTATTGGCGGACAATTAAAAATCAAAGGCGGTAAGTACCTCTGGTTAAGTGCTGGCAATAAAGGTGGTTACACCCAGCATATTAACGGCAAGACTCCCCACACTCTCTGCGATAGCAATCAAGACAAACGGAGTCAGTTTTTTGTTAATGAAGGAAAGGGAAGTAAGCAAAGAAAAAATATCATTTTATTTAGCGAGGGAGTTCTCAAGCCCTGCATAATTAATCAATTATCCGGTTACCCTTGTATTGGTGCAGTGGGCGGTAGCTTCAAAGGCAACTTTGATAATATCGACCGATTCATTACAAAAGTCACTAACAATAACCCTGACCAATTTACTTTTGCGATTGCTGCTGATGCTGGTAGTGGGGTAAATGATTTAGTGTTGAGTCAATACAAGGCTTTAATCAAATATATTAAGGAGAAATACGACAAGAAAGTTTACGTCGTTTGGTACGGTCAATACACTAAAAAAGAACACCTTGATTTTGACGATATTTTATCTACTGGAAAAACCGTATACAAATTAATCCCACTCTATAGATTTATCAAGAAAAGTGAAGAGTTCAAGACAGTTCAAGAGAAAAAGAGATTTACGGCAAAACATAAATTCTCGTCAAGATATCTACCCACTGAAAGCCATTCTTGGGGTGAAAACTACAGCCCTCTCCTCAGTTTTACTAAGAATGTGAACAAGGGAGTTCGCACTATACTAGCGATAAAAAGCCCCATGGGAACAGGAAAAACTGAAGCACTAAAGAAGGTACTTGAGTTGTTAAATTGTGGGATATTTTTAATTGGGTATCGCAACAGTTTATTGCTCCAAACGGGAGAAAGGATACCAGCAATTTATCACCTAACAGAAATCATAAATAGAAGCCAATTTGCAGCAAAAACAGAGTCTATCTCGTTGTGTATTGATAGCTGTTGGAGAATTTCAGTCGAGGACATTCAGGATAAAGTCATTGTACTGGATGAAGCGCCACTGGTTTTAGAGCATTTACTTACGAGTGATACCTGTAAATCCAGAAGACACGATTTAATTAGTCATTTTGAGACGTTACTAGCCAAGTGCGCTGGCATCGTAATCATGTCAGACCAACTTACTGATAAAGAAGTTGACCTTATTCAAAAGGCTTCTAACATAGAGGATGACGACACTACAGCAGTCGAAAACACTTACCAGATGCCTGCAAGGAGAGTAGTTCTGTATGATGACGAAAGACACCTGAAACAAGTTTCAAACGACGCTGTAACAAAGGGTGAGAGGATTTTTCTGGCTAGTGATTCTCAAAAATTTACTGAGGCTTGGGAAAGGAAAACGGTTGAAGAGATTAAATCTGATTGCAGGACTTTGGTTATCAACTCAGAAACCCTTTATCAGAAGGAAGTGCAGGACTTTCTTCGGTCACCTAACGAACATTTATATCTCTATGATTTTGTGCTGACAAGCCCTACGGCTGAATCAGGCTTAAGTATAAACGATAAATACTTTGACAAAATATTTGTCAGGTGGACTCACTTGGGGTTAGATGCTTGCACCCAGATAATGCACAGGGTAAGGGATACAGATTGCCCGGTACATCTGTTTGCTTACTCAGCAAGGAACACAAGCAAAACTGAAAGGGACTTAGATAAGGAAAAATTCAGTCGGATTGCTGAAGTAATGGAGCAATCGTATAAACTTGGGAATCATTACTTGGACGAGAAAGACTCCCGTCGCTCGATGATGCAGGCGATTAGTTATGCACTAGATGAAGAGCAATCCTCCCCATTCTCTGCTTATTTAGACGATATCAAGGTGGTGAAACTACTAGAACAGCACAGTTTCAGGGAGTTGTTATCACATGAGTTTAGGACTAGGGGGTACGAAGTAGTTGAACCAGAAGTCGCAGAAATAAACGACGACAAGATAAATACCTGGAATCAATCAGAGGCGATTAAAATAGAAAAATCTCAAGCTATTTTTGAAGCAAAAGACTTAGATGAACAGGAATATGAGAACGCAAACAGAAGGGAGGCGAAAACCCCTAAGCAGGTGGCAGAACTAAGGAGGTACAGTCTCAAGAATCAATTCCCTGGAATAGACGGCTCGGCAGAATGGGGTGTGGAATTTATTAAGACTGTAACTTTTGATAGCCCAAACTTAAAAAAAATAGCGTGGGTTAGATATCTGTTTGAAAATCCTGAATTAATCTCACTCCTTAGAGGCAAAAACGCAGCTTACGCACTAAACCACGGCTTGACGATAGACGACACAGATATGACTTACGCTCTGGTGTCAGAACTGAAATCTTTACCGTTTCATCTAATAGAGAACAACGACACTTTGACAAAAGAGAGCCATGAAGTTAAAGAGTTTATATCAAAAGCAGAAGAGTGTAGTTGCTTACCGAAAAAGGGAAAATTAGACGATATCAAATATTTAGGAAAAGTATTAGGGTTGATAGGTTTAGGTCTGTCTAAGCCTAAGCAAATAAGGTTGGAGGACGGAAATAGGATAAGGCAGTATGAGGTAGAGGACAAGCTACTCTATCACGAGACCGACAGCGAAGGAAAGATACTCAGAGATATTATGCTCTATCCCTTACTGAAACCCTATTTAGACCGCAAGTCTGAAGAGCTATTCAAGAAATACGACGTTCAGTATTTTGAAAAAGTTAAAACTGATTTTGTGGGCGAGACCGAGGTAAAAATTGAGGTTGAAAGACTTGAATCGGAGCTAAAACCGACATACTTACGGAAGAATAAGCGACCGAGCTTATTCTTGAAAACAGCTAATGAAAAAATCAATTCGGAAGCTAGCGATGAAAGTGTAAAAGAGAGAGGGAAGACGCTTAAGCTCCTGTGGACTAGCCCTGTAGACAACGCAAAGTTAAAAGTTGTGCTAGTCGGCCATGGAGACAATGAGGACGAAAGGGTAGTCAAAGGGGTCAATTCTCACAGAATCTTTACTGTCAAGAGAGCTGATTGTTGTGCCTACAAAAACGGACAAACCGAAGCTCCTCTACAACTGGGTGATATGGTCAGTTTGAACAATGAAAGAGAGCGATATAGGTTGATGGAGATGATGGGAAACACTATCCAAATAATGAACGAGCTAACTAAGGAAGCTTTTAGATGCCCTATCAATCTAATTAAAAAGGCTTGGAGCTGCAACTCAGAACTGCTCTGGGAAGCTGTCTAAGAGATGTGGACGCCTATTCACGGTTAATTCAGAATGTTGTACTTAAAGGAGATAACAAGTTATGTCAAAACACACAGGAACGCCATTTTTCAAAGTTTATACTGACCCTGAATTGAAGGAAAAATTAAAACACTACTCAAAGTTGTACGGGACAAACCAATCCCAAGCTATAAATATGCTTGTTAGTGGTTGGGTAGATGGAATAGAAAAGGCCACTCCAATTAAAGATACTTTCGGTATAGCCGGAGGGGACATCAAAGCAGCCTAAAGCCATGATGAAAAACTATGGATAGTGTGTAGGAGTATGTGAAAATTTATATTATAAATTTGTATTCTATTTTTATAATATAAAATTCTACACACAGCCATCTCACTATTAGCAAAAACACAAAACGATAAATCCATCGACAACCAAAACCTGTGGACTTTCAGGTGACTAATTCTAATCCAACTTTCTCTAATCAGTATGACAGCATAGTATAAAACTAGCTCCTACCAAGCAATCTTTGTCCTTTACAAATGGCCACTTATCCTAAATCCTTGACATATTGGTTCTAAACTGGTATTGTTCTGAAAGTAAAGTTTAAACGAATATCTGAAACTCTTACGTCCGGGGTTATAGCTCAGTTGGTAGAGCACCTCAATGGCATTGAGGGGGCCAGCGGTTCGAGTCCGCTTAACTCCATATTAAAATCAGGGAGTAGGGAGTAGGGTAAAAGAATTGATGTATCTTGGGCAATCATTTTATTTATCCAAACCCCTAGGATAAATAAAATGGGATTTGGAGACTAAGCCGCTACCGTTTTTTTTTACAAATCATTTAAGATTGCTATGGTTCTCGTATTAATGAAATACAGTATTTTTTCTATTCCCTATTCCCTATGGAAAAAAAGCATAATTATTATGAAGTTCTAGGAGTATCAAAAGATGCTTCAGCAGAACAGATTAAAAAAGCCTATCATAGCCTAGCACGTCAGTATCACCCTGACATGAATTCGGGGGATATAAATGCAGCAGAAAAATTTAAAGAAATTAATTCAGTTTATGAGATTCTTTCCGATCCATTGAAGCGATCGCAATATGACAAAACTGTAGGGGAAGCACAGGAATTATATAAGCGTGGAGTTGCTAAAAGTCAGCTTGGAGATTATCAAGGCGCAATATTAGATTATACAAAAGCACTGGAAATTAATCCTGATTGGGCAGAAGTTTTGTATCATAGAGGATTTGCTAGTTATAAATTACAAGATTATCGGAATGCTGATATTGATTATACTAAGGCATTATTTTTAGACCCATATTTAGTAGAAGTTTACTATTATCGCGGTTTATGTCGGATGAAATTAAGGTATATTCAAGCTGGTATGGAAGACTATACTAAAGCATTAGAAATAAATCCTAATTTTGCTCATATTTATTATCAGCGTGGTTTGGTTTATTTAGAATTACAAGAACATCGTCTGGCAAGATTGGATTTCAGAAAAGCTGCCCAACTTTTTGCAGAGCAAGGAGACAGAGCTAATTCTCAAAGATCCCTAGAAGCTATTAAAAATTTAGAAGGTTTTTCCTGGGCAGAAATACGAGAAATATTGCAGAGAACTTTTCAGGATAGTTGGATTGCAGTAAAGACTTTTCTGCCTAATCCGATAGGTGGGTTATTACCAGCTTTTGAGCAATTAGAACAGAAAAGAGCGTTGAATGTGGCAATTTTATTAGGCATAATATTTGAAGTTTGCTTTGTAATAGGAATTAGCCTGATTTTACAACGATTGGATGGAGGTAATCATACAGGATTTTTCTTGTTAATAATTATTGGTATTATTCCTTTTGTGAATCTAACAGTTACGAGTGGTTTTGCTAGACTAATATTTAAAACTAATGGTAATTTAACGGGTGATTTGTTTATCGCAGGTGCGTCATTATTGCCTCTTGGTTTACTGGTGTTGATTAGTGGAGTTTTAAATAATTGGATAATTAGTTTTATTTTAGCTATGTTTGCTCTTTGTTATACAATTTTAATTATATATAGTGGTTGTCAAAAAATTTCCAATATTTCTGAAGAAAAATCTGCTATTACAGTGCCGATTATGTTATTAGTAAGTGGGTTGCCATTTGATTTACAGCAATTTTTAGGATGGTGAGGTACACCTAAAGACTAATCTCTTTTCCCTATTTACTAAAGTGATAAAACTTTGTACCTCACTAACTCCGAAACTGCTGTAATTAACTAGATAAATATAATTCTAGGGAGTAGGGAGTAGGGAGTAGGTCTTAACAGGAATGAACAGATTTTAATTGATAGTTTTGCAGAAGATTCTACTGTAACTATATTTTTGAATTTTATGTAAAGTAGTGGGTAAATTTTTAAAGATTCTGTGAAGACCAACACTTTGTGTCTGTAGAAAGAGACTATAAGTTATATTTATTAGTTAAACCTATTTCCGTTATTACAGGGTTTTTATCTATTAAGTATATTCTATAATTCTGTAAGTAAATTTGTAATACTTGAGAATCTAGATATTAAATCTTAAGTCTTGAAATTTTTGTCTATAGGTGTTTTTGTTGATTTTATCCTAACTCAAGTCAGACAATTTTGACTGACTGATTTAGACATATTAAGATTAAATAAACTAATATATTATAATCAAATAACTATATGAAGATTTGGTAAAGATTCAGTAAAGATACTGATTTTTTATTGCTTTATTTTTGTGCTTAAGGATACTATTAACTGACAACAAATTAATTTACTAATCAATGAAAATTCAACATTATTTACTAACTCCAATTATAGTAGCAAACATGGCTATTTTCTCGGAAAGAACCTTTGCTTTTGATTTTAAATTTGGTGCTAATGAGACAATTTTATTAAACGACGATTTTGATAGGCAGGGTGAATGGCAACTACCTACAAAAGTTAAAATTGATTCCGGTTATTTAATTCCAGTCTGTAACAGATTACCGTATGCGAATAGAGCAAATAGATAAACAGGTTGAGGTTGAGCTTTCCTTTTTTAACAATAATGATGAGTGGGAGTCAATAGGTGAGTCTTTAGTTGTAGACTCTTCACAATGGAAATATGTTGCTGGTCAGAATAAAGCAGGAGATTATATATATGGAATTGAGGAGTCTGTAAGCTTTGAGTCGATTAATATTCTACTAAGGAAACATCCTAATAACAATAAGGAAGTTACTAAAATAGATGCTATTGCACTTACTCAAGAGAAAATTTCTGATAGTAAGTCTGTTCCTGAACCTACTTCTGTATTTAGTTTATTAGTTGCTGGAGCTTTAGGAAGAGTAAGATGGAAGAGACAAAAAAAATAATCGCAAATATTAGATAACTGGGACAAAAAGCTGATTACCAAAAATTGATACTTTAGTGCTTTAGAAAGAGCAAGAATTTATTATGTTGCTCTAGGTACATCCTTAGACAAAATAATTTGTGATTATTTGGCAGCATCAAGTCTGAGTTTTATTTGAAGTAACTATATATGTTTGGTTTCGGTTCCTCAACCCAACCTAGGGTATTATAATTATCTGAACATAATATTAGTTAATCGAGCAAAAATTATGACAGTATTTTTCACCTTATAGAAACATACAAAATTTGTAGGGAGATTATATAAAATTCCCTACAGATACTCTCTTAATTATTAAGCTACTTCTTCTTTGATCTCTTCCTTCTGATTGCTGACTTCTTCTTTAATCACACTTAACTTTTTATTCTCAGCTAAATATTCAGCTAACTGCGCTTCAATTTTTTCTTTGACAATATAACGATACTCATAAAAATGTTCGATATGAGCAGAGGTACTAATATAAGCTGTCAAAACACTAGGATTATGTTTTCTGATACTCCACAAATGATGCCAAAACTTCCAACGAGTTTTCCGCTTTATTCCCTGTCGCCAGCAAATAATCAATAATGCTCGTAACTCCATCCAACTTGGCATTTTTGCAGCACCTTTATAAGTGGGAGCACCCATCATCAGAAAATGCCGATAAGTTCGATCTAAAAATTTTTCACGGTCGTACAACTGCCAAAATGCACTTACATACTCTCTGGCAATATCTTCTATTGGTCTAGTGGGGATAAAATTTGTTAAGGTTACTTGGTTGATGTTAGCACCTTTATCTAAAAGCCGACCTTCCTTTTTCAGACGATGCCAAAGTGCGGTATTTGGTAAGACTTGCAACATACTAAACATGGCAGTGGGAATAGTTGTCTCTTCCACAAATTTAACGATGCGATCGCCTGCTCCTGGTTTTTCTCCATCAAAACCAATGATAAAGCCTGCCATTACTCTGATACCAGACTTAATAATTTTCTCTACGGCTTCGTTGAGAGGGTTACGATTATTTTGATATTTGTGAGTTAACTGTAAACTATCTTCATCTGGGGTTTCTATTCCTAAAAATACCGCTCTAAGATTAGAATCTACCATTAATTGCATTAATTCTGGATCTTCTGCTAAGTTAACGGAAGCTTCTGTAGTCAGTTTAAATGGATATTGATGTTCTGCTTGCCAAACTTTTAATTCTTTGAGCAACAATTTAACATTACGCTTATTGCCAATAAAGTTGTCATCCACCATAAATAGAGAACCACGCCATCCTAACTCGTATAAGTAATCTAACTCTGCTAATAATTGTGCTGGCGTTTTGGTACGGGGTTTGCGACCATACAGAACAATAATATCGCAAAATTCACATTGGAACGGACAACCACGGGAAAATTGCACCGACATAGATTCATAATATTGCATTTCCAATAAATCGAATCTGGGAATAGGAGTTGTTGTCACATCAGGTTTATTTCCATCTGCACGGAAAATACCTTTAGTTTCCCCACGTTTGACAGCATCAATAAACATCGGTAAAGTAATTTCCCCTTCATCCAGAATTAGAAAATCTACACCACTGTCCAATTGTTCTTGAGGTAATGCTGTGGGATATGGACCACCACAGGCCACTAATTTATTGCGTCGTTTTGCTTCCCGGATTTGGTCATGTAAGTCTTCTTTATGGACAATCATGGCCGAGAGTATGACTAAATCTGCCCATTCCCATTCTGCTTCTGTTACTGCTCTGATGTTTCTATCGACTAACTTAAATTCCCATTCCTGGGGTAAGATAGCTGCTACTGTTACTAGACCTAATGGAGGTATCATTACTTTGCGATTTATCAGTTCCAGAATTTTTTCAAAAGACCAGAAAGATTGGGGAAATAGGGGATAAATTAATAAAACTCGCATTAAATATTAGCTCCTCACATTAGGATTAAATGTTTGTGTAAACAGACTAAGCCTAACTTTAACGTTATTAAGTTAATTTCGGCATTAATTAAACATTAATTATTGATTGGAGGAGTCATTTCAGTTATCAGTTATCAGTTAACAGTTAGCCTCCTATGGTCGTAACTGCGTTAACAGTTATCAGTGCCTCCTGGAATAGAGAAAAATTTGTTGGGTTTTATCCGTTTGGAAAGTTCTGGGAACGGATAAAACCCAACCTACTTTTTTTAGTCGTAGCAATTCCAATTAATTCAGATTATTAATGAATTTTTGTACTTCCTGAATATCAAGGTGAAGCATATTAACAATTTTTTCGACATAAAAATTTTCCCAACCTACAGTTTAACTTAATTTAAGTTAGCAGTAACTTTTCGTACTTGCTCAACTTCTAGTTCTAAACTTTAGGCAATTTCCTCAACAGAGAAGCCTCTTTTTAACAACTTACGAATAACTTATAATTTTGTTTATATTTTCGCTTTCATTTTTTGGTTTTAGCTATAGGAGTAAACTATGAAAAACTATGAAAAGTTGCATGACTTATTAGCATCAGGAAAATGGAGAGAAGCAGATGAAGAAACTAGACGTTGTATGTTGAAAGTTGCAAAGCTAGAAGACTGGGATGCTGGGGAATATGAACGTATGGATCGTTTTCCTTGTGAAGACCTGCACACTATTGATCGACTTTGGGTAAAATACAGTCGTGGTAAGTTTGGCTATTCTCTACAGAAGCAGATTTATCTGAGTTTAGGTGGTACGAGGAAGTGTGATGAGAAAATATGGGCAGCTTTTGGCGATTATAGTAGGATGGCGTCAAGGAGGAAAATGGTTGAAATACCATGAAATGACTTTTAGACAGGAAACTCATTTCATGGGACATCTCCCTTGTGGCATTATGGCATCAGGGCATGAGAAGTTCTCTGTTTATTGGATGGGGTTATATTTACCTCTGCTCGCGCAGAGACTTGCAGGCTGTAACATATAGCTGTTTCAGCCGTCTGGTATTAAGTTATCAGTTTTTAATAACCTATTTATCGGTCATCAGATACCAATCCTTCCCCCTTTCTATGACAGAAGTTATTGTCATTTCGAGGCGGTTATGGAAGTAGTTAACCTCTAGGATTTACCATTAACGAGCGCCGAAGCAATATCTCATATTTGTAGAAAAGATTGCTTAGGGGGGTTTTTAGGGGCTTCACATAAAGTAATTACCTTTCCTTCCCCCCCTTGCAGTGAGAGTATTTGTTTTTGATAGTTAACTCTAAGAAATAAAGAATCAACTTAGATATGACAAGAATTTGGTAACTATATTCATTTTGGTAAGCTCCAAAAATTCGTGACCGGAATTAGCTGGCACTTTCTAAATAATTTTGATATACTTACTTCTACAAGTATTTATCTACCTATTTATATGATTTTTTATTCAACAAAAGAGAATCTTTTCCCAGAGACTAATAACTAATAACTGAAATGACTAATATTCAAGGTACGGTAGGTATAGACTTTCTCAATGGCACTCTCAATAGTGACATTATGCCTGCTCTAGAAAGTAAAGATATTGTTCAAGGTTTCGGGGGTAATGACCAAATTTTCGGCAACCAGGGAAACGATGTCCTCCAAGGTAATCAAGGGGATGATACAATTTTTGGCGGACAAAATGCCGATACAATTTTTGGCGGGCAAGGAAATGACTTAATTTCTGGAGACTTTGGAGCAGACTGGTTAATTGGCAACCTGGGTAGAGATACAATGACTGGAGGTGAGGGAGATGATGTGTTTGCTATTGGTAGACGTGGAGATTTATCTTCAACTGGTGGGGTAAATTTGGCAGATGCAGATGTAATTACAGATTTTGGTAATGGTGGCGATCGCCTAATCTTAACTGGAGGGTTACAATTTAGTGAGTTAAATATTTTGCCTTCCGAGGGTAATACTATTATTCAAGATAGAGTGACGGGAGAATATTTGGCAGTTTTGTCAGGGGTGACAAGTCTTGAGGAATCGAATTTTAGTTCTTTGTTGGGTGGGGTGGAGTTAGGTCAAATGTTACCTATTTCGGCACAGGCAAATTTTTCTGGTCAAGTTGTTAATTTGGAGGTGGCGCGAACTCCATTTGAGCAGGCAGTAGGTTTGATGTTTCGGACTGAGTTGCCGGATAATCAGGGGATGTTATTTTCTATTGACCCTCCTCGGACGGTGAATTTTTGGATGAGAAATGTTTTTATTAATTTGGATATGGTGTTTCTGAGGAATGGGGAGGTACAGGCGATTTTTTCTAATTTGCCTCCTTGTGAAACTGAACCTTGTCCTAGTTATGGGCCGGGTACTCCTGTTGATGGGGTGATTGAGTTGAGGGGTGGTAGAGCTATGGAGTTGGGTTTAATGGTAGGCGATCGTTTAGATATTGTTGAAGTCTAGAAGTTAAAATTCAAAATTCAAAATTCAAAATTCAAAATTCAAAAGTAAGAATTTATAGACTTAAAACTTTTTGATTTAGCTTTTGCCACTACTACATATAATTCTTGGTTGAATAAAAAGTCATATGTATGGGCGAGTTAACCATTAAAAATTTATTGTATCACAAAATTTAGTTCATTTTTCTAGTATTTCCTACTGAAATTTTTGGAGCTTCATAAAATGAACAATTTTGTCATTTACTTGAGAAGTATGAAAATCTCCTAACAGTAGTGGCGATCGCCTAGATCTTCAGAAAATGAATATTCTGCTGACTTTAATTTGAAAATGTCTTAACAATAATAGCAACTACCATATTCAGCCTATTTTTTTACCTGAAAAATACTTTTCTCCCCTACTCCTTACTCCCTTACTCCCCTACTCCCTATTCCCTTACGGAAAATATTTCTAGTTCTCAAAATATCAGGAACAGTAGGACAATAACTCGGAAGTTCAAAAGTTGCTGGATTAATAGGATTTTGATATGTAAAATGGCGATATTCTAAACAGAATCTATCCCAAGCTGCAACTTGAATTTTGAATACTGAAATTATTAGCTCTATCAACCACGGAGTCAAATTAAAGCGACAAAATATTCGCTTTTTCAGATATGCACAAATTTCTTCAACCGCCTGATTTACTGTAACTTGTGGATTCCCTAAAATTAATTTTTGTAGTTCTTTTGACTGGGGTGGCTTTTCTACTAAATAAGTAACCACTTGAGCAATATCAGCAGCATGAATAAAATGGAAACTACCATCAGTCTTTAACCACCGAATTAAACCAATATATTTAATTATTTCTGGCAAACCAGCAGAGAGATGAGAATATGGTTTTTCTTCATCTCCTCCTAAAACTAAGGTAGGAAAAAGACAAGTCAGAGGAAGTACATCCTTGAGTCGAGATAACTGATACATACAGTCATATTTAGAGCGAATATAGTCAGTACCAATCTCTCCTGCTTTTTTGAGTAATTTGTTATTTTTGTCAAGAATACTGGCAGTGGAAAAATAGAGGATATTTTCACATACTTCTGGATTTAGTAATGTGATTAATTTCAGAGTTTTAATCACATTAATATCAAACACTTCCTGTAAATTTCCCCAAGCAGTAGCAGCTAAAATTGCCACATTAATTTCTTGGAGTAAGGATGAAAACTGCTCAATTTCTCTCAGATTTGCGTTTAAAATATTAATACCAGAACGAGCTTTATAGTCAACTTTTAACTTATCTGGGTTCCTAACTAATAGGTAAAGTTCGTGGTGGGTATTTTGAATTAAAGATTCAACAATATAGTGACCAATACACCCGCTAGCACCCGTGATGAAAATCTGTTTCTTGCTCATACAAATTAGTTATTAGTTATTAGCAAAATTTGTAGTGGACTAACACAGCTAAAACTGTGCAGAGCGCTTTTTTCGTATAGTTCCTTTTATAGCAAGATTTGAGAATTTTTTTCTAACGTAACATTTAAGATGTGTCGGTCTAGTCGGAAATTTTGACTACTCATCTCCCGTGGCGGGGAGCTTCAGGAAATGTATCGACCGTTGCTCTATCAGCAATAAAAGGAAATTTTGACTACTCATCTCCCGTGGCGGAGTGCTTCAGGAAATGTATCGACCGTTGCTCTCCCACTAAAAAAAGATACAATCTTCCGCTATAAATTTAGGGGCAGGTTAGAAACCCACCCCTACAAAAATTAATGCAAATCTCAAATTTACCTTGACTGAACTCAAGCAGTTACTGCTAGTAAACTGCTTACCTCTTTAGCAGTTTTAAAGAAGTACTCTACATTTTCTTCAGGAGTCTTTTGCAAAACACCATGTCCTAAATTTAATATATGACCTCGGTTGCCAGCTTTGCGAATAGTTTCCAGAATGCGAGACTTGATAAACTCCTTAGAACCAAAAAGTACACCGGGGTCGATATTTCCCTGAATACCAATATTCTTACCAAGGCGTTGTCTAGCTTCAGCAATATCTACAGTCCAGTCTACACTCACTATATCAACACCAGTCTGGGGCATTCTCTCCAATAATCCAGCACTGCCATTAATATATAGAATGAAAGGTGTATTAGGATGAGTCTTCTTAACCTCCTGAACTACTAATTTTTGATAGGGCAAAGCATAAGTTTCATAATCTTGAGGGCTAAGTTGACCTGCCCAAGAATCAAACATTTGGATAACTTGTGCTCCACTATTTATTTGGTAACGAGCATAAACGGCGATCGCCTCTGCCAGTTTACCTAAAAACTTATGCAACATTTCTGGCTCGCAAAAAGCCATTTTTTTGATATTTGTATAGTCTTTACAACTCTTACCTTCTATAGCATAAGCAGCTAAAGTCCAAGGAGCCCCAACAAAACCTAAAACTGCTGCCTCGTTCTTAACTTCTTGTCTAAGAGTTTGTAAAATTTCCCTAATAAAAGGTAGAGACTCTTCTGGTTCGATAGGGTGAAGTTGGTCAATTTGAGATTGAGTGCGAATGGGCGGATCGATAATTGGTCCTTTGCTTTCTACAATATCAAAATCAATCCCTATTGCTGGAAGTGGAGTTAAGATATCTGAGAATAAAATTACTCCATCAGGTTTAAAAGCGTGGAAAGGTTGCAGAGATATTTCCACAGCAATATCTACTTTTTCGGAACGCTCCCGAAATGAGGGGTATTTTTCTCGTAAATCTCTATAAGCTTTCATGTAGCGGCCCGCTTGTCTCATCATCCAGACAGGGGGACGATCTAATAATTCACCCTGAGTTGCTCTTAATAAATAGGGAATTTGGCTTGATTCGGCCATGTTTACTTTACCTTCTATTTCTAAAATCTTTCATCTTAACTTGCAGGTCATTTCAGTTATCAGTTATCAGTTATCAGTTATCAGTTAGCCTCTTGCGGAGGAACTTTGTTAACAGTAGCTCATGCAATAGGGAGACTTGAAATACTGAAGTTGTTTTTTTCATCTCCTTAAAAAGGGGAGCCTTGAGACCTGATTTTCTGGCCAACTTCAACTTTATTGTCCTGATCTGTAAGTTTACAAGGACGTGACACTTGTGGAAATAGTCGGGTCTCGATTGTAACGAAAGTTTACTATTCAGAAAAGGGAGTGTGGGAAGGGTGGGAGGTGTGGGAGGTGTGGGGAGTGTGGGGAGTAGGGGAGTCAGAAATAGGAAGTAGTAATTAATTCTTTTTGGCAAGCAGTATAGTTTAGTTTTGCATCTAAAATTTTTTAATATATTCTTTGAATAATGAGGATAGGGTAAATAAGCTATTGTTAGTTTTTGTTTGATTTAATAGGTATCATCTTTTCAGGGATTGTAATTCATTGATAATATCTATTGATGAGAATGAGCCGGATTTTTTTAAGTCTTCTATTGAAACATTTTCATCGCATTTGCTTATTGTTAAAACTATTTGTTTTTCTACATCAGATATTCTCTGGTATGAGGTATGGAAAAGTAGTTTCATTTCTTCTGTAATAATTAAATTCTCTTCAGCTATGAACTGAGATACTGAGTCTTGAAAAATATCTTTGATTAAAGTGCTTATGTATTGTAAATATAAGGGATTGCCTAAATACATATTGTTTAAGTTCAACCAATATTCTCGATCTTGGAGTTTATATTCTTGGATTATTTCTATTCCAGCTAAATTATCTAAGCCTTCTAATTCTAAATTTTGAATCGGATATAGTTCTCGCTCTAAGGCGGTCATTTCCTGAGATTTTTCTTGACTAATTAAGATTACACAACTTTGATGTTCGGTTTGAGCGATCGCTTGGAAGAGGTTTTGATATTCTGTGTGTTGTTTTTGATATTGTCCGGCAAATTTTCCACTGATAAATATGTTTTGTACGTCGTCAAGAACAATTAAGCATTTTTGTCTAGATAATAAGTCAAAAAATTGGGTAAATTGTTCGTCTGAGATGAGAATACTTTGATTTTCAATACTAATTTTTTTTAACAAGTCTGTCATTAGGAAATTTAGAGATTTCACAAGGTTTAAATTCCTCCAAATTACTACATCGAATTTTTGAACATTCAAGTCAATAAATCTTTTTACTAGGGTGGTTTTGCCAATACCGCTTATTCCTAATACTGCCATTAGACGAGTTTTTTGATGGAAGATATAGTCGGATAAAGTTTTTAGTTCTTTAGTTCGTCCGTAAAAGTAAGTAGGATTAATTGTAGGGGCGATACTTAAATCCTGAAAAGTTGTTTTAGCAGTATCTTCGATTTGAGAATCTTGAGGATATTTTTGATATTGATATAGAGTTTGTGAGCCGAAGTTAAAATTACAATTAGTTCTATTAGTTTTATAGACAGAGGAAATAGAAGATTTTTCTTGTATGTGTAATCTTTCGATAGTAGAGCAAAAATTAGACTTATTAATATCTTCTCCTAAACTTTCGGAAAAAGTTTTCCATAACTGATAACCTACATCTCGAATTCTACTTTCGCTACGATTACATTCTTGTGCAATATTTTCATAAGTTTTACCTTGCCAAACACCTTTAATAACTGTCTCTTGAATATCATCTAAATGTTTTCCTCTATGAGCAAAAACTAGGCGATCGGCAAATTCCAAAACTTCTGTAATAGTCATTTAGTTGAGTCCTGATAATAGTTTCAACCATTTTAGCTCATATTTATAGGACGTTTTAGGATGTTTTGCTATATTTACTTAATTTTTATTTACAAAAATCACGATTTAATCAGACAATTTACTATAGTCAAAACTCAGTTTAACTCTTAAATTAGAATTTAGGGTATGATGAAAATTTTTCTGACTCAATATTATGAGTAGTTAATATTTTTAGTCTATCTGAACTAAGTTGTACAGTTTGAAAAAAGCTGCCTGTTAAGTTCTAATATCGGAATGAATTTGAGGTAGATTGAATGGTAGATGATTTATTACCAAAAGATGCTAAAGAACCAGTTAAGGTAAAGACATCACTTGTAAAAGTTAGGGGTAAAACCATAATTTATGGGAATAGTATTTATCAAATTAACAACATTACCAGTCTTAGTTTTGTAGACCTAACAACTGAAAAAAAAGTAACTAAACAGTTTTTTATATACTATTTAATTTCATTGTTTATAGGAATAGTATTACTTCTTGTACCAGACATAACTGCAAGAATATTGGGCTTATTAATATTAGGTGTCGATATCTGGCTATTTATTAAACATCAAGGTAATAAAATTACTGAACGGTATGGTATGCTTATGGTCGTAAATTCAGGAGAGCAAGTAATTTTAGTTAGCTCAAGTCCAAAGTGGATTATAGAAGTAATTGTTGAGTTATGCGATGTTATGAATACAGACAAACTAAAATCATTAAACTTGAATTTTGATAATCATTCTATCGATCGTTCTATTAATGTTGACAAGAGTATTGGTTCTAATTTCGTTTCAGGTGAAGTAGGGGGAGATGTAGTTTCTTCTATTGACTAAGATTTCCAATTGATAAAGTATACAAGTTATTTTTAAATTAGCAAATTTTTCAGAAATTAATTGAGGTTATATATGGAAGACAAATCTATAAAAGTTGGAACAAGTTCTGCCTCTAATTTTGTCACAGGTGATGTTGATGGAAATGTTACTGCTTCTATCAATGAATTACCAGATTATTCCGAACACAATAAACCAGGAATTAAAGAATCTTTGACTCAACTTCAAAAAGCAATTGAAGCAGAATCAAATTTGAGTCAAGAGGATAAAGAAGAAGCTTTAAAACAATTACAAAGTCTGGCAGAAGCAGGAAAAAATCCCCAGGGAAATCAACAAATAGCAAAAGGAGTAATTAGATTTTTTAAAGGCTTATTTACAGAGTTACCTAAGACAGCAAAATTAATCGAACAGTGGGAAAATTTATTACCAGCGATCGCTAGTTTATTTGGATTTTAAAATTAGGATATATGAGCAAATATTCAGATGACGAAAAGACAAGTAAATTTGCGATGAATTAAAATTTATTCCCGACTTTGACACATCAAAAAATTCAGAGAAAAAATTTACCATCTGTAGGTTGGGTTGGCAAAGGAAACCTAACAAAAATATAGGTGTATCTCAATATTTTTTTCTCTTCCTTTTGCTATATCTGTTGGGTTGCCCTGTCGCTTAACCCAACCTACTATATTCTCGACTTTGACACATCAGAAAATTCATAAAAAAAATTTACTATCTGTAGGTTGGCTTGACAAAGAAAACCCAACAAAAATAGAGATGTATCTCAATCTTTTTCCTCTTCCTTTTACAGTATTTATTGAGTGGCGCTGTCGCTTAACCCAACCTACAGTAATTCTAACTTTGAAACATCAGAAAATTGATACAAAAAATTTACCATCTGTAGGTTGGGTTGACAAAGGAAACCCAACAAAAATAGGGGTATATCTCAATCTTTTTTCTCTCATTCTATTTCTTTATTTCCAAGTTCAAAGCCATTTTCTTTAACATAAACATAAGGAATAGTTGCAGCCTGAAAATCTACTATATTAGCTGCATTTTGTACCCACTGACAATAAAGTGGATTTAATTCTTGATAAATTTGTTTGAGACTTTGTATTTCTGCCTCAAGTTGATTAGCTTTTTCATTAACTTTTTTCACTTGTTCCTGCAATAGTTTTCCCCCCTCGTAAACTTGCTGTTGTAATTCCAACCATTCCAGTCGAGATTTTTTTGGTTGTAAGGTAGTTTTTTTCTGATTAAGTTGCACCTCTAATACTTTGAGAGATTGATTAATTTCTTGTATTTCTGCTTGCCAATTTGCAGTTTGTTCAGCATTTTTTTTACGAAAATCGGCTACTGCTTCGGGAGTATTATCTTTGGAAAAACTAACATTTATTTGGAAACAGGAACGTTTTTGATGAAGTTCATCTACTTGGGCTTGTAAAACATTAATTTCTGTTTGTAGGGTTTCTACTTCTAATTTTATTTCAGCTAAATTTTCTTTCATAATTTCAGTATAATTTAATCTATAGCAATCTTCATTTCAGTTAGCCTCCTCCGGAGGAACTGCGCAATTCAGTTAGCCTCCTATGGTTGTAACTGCGTTATCAGTTATCAGTATTTTCGACTAAAGTATTGGGATTTATAGCAGTTTTCACAAAAGTAGACTAAAAAACTTCTTCCTTATTTCTTTAAACCCAAATCTTTGTACTCTATATTAATGAAAACTCCTATAAATACTGAATTGAATATTTTTTTCATCCCCTTAAAAGAGGAGGCAAATACCCTAATTTTTTGGTAAATGATCTGTGAAAAAACTATGGGGTTTGGTTTCTAAATCCCATTTGTACTTAGGTTTGAAGATTAAACCCCTACAATAAAATATTACAACATAAGCGCAAATTGCTATAGTCGATTAGGAACTACTATATATCCAGTTGTGCTATCTCCTAATACTAAATTTTTTGCTTGACCCCAATACCACCAATATGCACCAATATAAGCACAAATTAAACTATCTAATTTATCTTCTGTAGTTTTAAGGGTAGCCATACTATTAATTTTTTCCATATCTAGGAAATTATCAGAAATTACTAGAGCAGGTTCTAGAGTTGGTAAGATATTTATAATGTATTGGTGGAGTTTCAATAGTTCTAATTTTCGGTCAGCTAATCTGCCTTTTTTATATTTCAAAATTTTTTCTAATTGAAATAAATTAACTATAGCTGGATGGGGAAAAACTTCGATTTGAAAACGTCCTGGTTTTTGAGGTTCAATTGTTGGTGCATGAATAAATTCTTTGGCTTCTAGACTAATGCCAAATTTGACTGTTCTCTGAGCAAAGGGGCGATTAAGATTTGCTGGATAACATCCTGCATGATAACGACCAAAATATTTATGGGTAAGTTTATCTGGTAGTCTAGTTCCTGTTTGATTGGGAATTATTGTAGGAGCATCTACAGCAATTAGAGCTGGAGTTGATGCGGGAGTTAAATTATCAATCCAATTGAGAATTTCTTCAATTTCTAGTATGCAGTCTAAGTCTAATATTTTTAACTTTTTGTTTGAGTATTGTAGACAGCACAAACCACTTTTGCCAGATTGCCAACCAAGGTCTATCCCAATAAATTTCATATTAAAACAATCAATCACTAAGAAACTGTTTATAAAATTATAAAAATATCCCTCTAAATCTCTCTCCTACGAGGATAAATACTTATTCAAACCAATTCTCTTGTAGGCAAGAATATAGGAAGATTATGTTTTGAGGATTATCGGTTCTATGCAATACTTCTCAAACAAATCCTAAAAAGATGATGGTAGTAATATATTTCTTTTTCCCACAGGAAAAGGTAGTATGGAGGATTTTTTCTCAGTTTTCTTTTTTACTTTTTTAACAAAATATTTCAAAGATCGGGGCGACCAAAATTTCTTATTAAATTCCACAACTAATTTCTCAATATTAGAGTCGTATGGCAAAAATGAGTCTGTTTGATATGTCGAAGGTGAACAAAATTTAGATTTCTTTTGAGAATAATCTAATCCCTTGCAAATAAAATAAGCTACGACTGTACAACAATTATTTTTGATAAAATGATATTTTGTTTTTTCTTCTGATAAATCATTCTTTAAATACTTTTGATAAAACTTCCTGATCCGAGATTCATTTAAACCATAAATAAAAATTTTATTATTAGGTTTATTATCCCGGCGATCGCAATCTTTTTTAAAGGAAATATTTTTTTCTCTAGGAATAAAATTATTTGTGATGATAGATTGCAAAGAAGCATATTTACGAGGGTTTGGCAAAAAATCTATAGAGTTTTTAATTTTAGGATGATGACTTATATAAATTTCATCTTTTGGGTTCCTGTCATTAATAACCTGCATAGAAACGTGACCTACATCTAATCCGTATATAGCATTATATGCACTATATCCAAGTGTACCTTTCCAGAAATTAATTATTACTGTCATATCAGTTATCAGTTATCAGTTATCAGTTATCAGTTATCAGTTATTAGTTATTAGTTATCAGTTATTAGTTATTATAGCAAATCCACCTTAGTGAGAGTGTATTTTTTTAAGTTACCCTGGATTTTAGTAAGTCCTATTCAACTAGGAGGCTTTAAACCTAGTGCCGCTACGCGGAAGTTAAAAGCGAGTGCGTAATTCTGAGGTCTCCATTTCCTGCGGAAAGGCTTCGCCAACAGAATGTAAGACGCATATCTGACAGTCAAAATTCATGCATTCAAAAGTATTGATTAGTAAAGTTTTTAGGTTTTTTTAACTGGTCAGTTATTTCCGCCATTCTGCACTAGCTAGTGTCATGGTAATTTATGAAATAATTTGAGTTATTTAGAAGTAGAAAAAGTTTTTTCGTTATTGTCTTTGATAAGTTCTATTGATGGAGAAAATTTTTCAACAGTTATATCAGGAATAGCCTTACCTAAAGTAATCGCCCTAGTAGCCATAAACACTGCTAAAGCCAACCATAATATATGATTACTTTTTAACCACCAACCCACTATAGCAAAGGGTAAAAATCCTGCTAAAGTAGCAATTAATGTAGAATTACGCAATAAGTTTCCTTTAGTTAAACCTAGAAAATAACCATCTAACATATAAGCCATACCTCCAAATCCCAAAACAGGTATTAACCATAAAACATAAGTATTGATATTGTTAATAACTTGAGTATGATTAGTCAATAAACTAAATAAAGGAGTAGGGAATAAACAGAATACTAAAGCAAAAATAAACCCTATACTCACACTAATTATTCCTGATAATTTTACCAATACTTTTAATTGTTCTTGATTTCCCTCACCATAACTTTTTCCTGCTAAACTTTCTGTGGCAAAAGCTAAACCGTCAATAAAATAAGCGGCTAATGTGACTACCTGTAATAACAGAGTATCAGTTGCTAAAACTAAAGTATCTATGTATGAACTTAAATTAGTAAATATAGCAAAAGTAGAAATTAGGGCAAAAGTACGAATTAGAATATCTCGATTGAGAATAAAAGTTTCTCTAATTACTTGAGGTTGCCAAATATTTTTCATTAACTGAGGAATTTCTGCCAAAGATATTAAGTTAAAAACACAAATTATCCCTACTACTAAAGTTATATATTGACTAATCGCAGTAGCACTACCAGCACCGCTACTCTCCCATCCCCAGCGGACAATAAAAATATAATCTAGGATAATATTTGTGCCTTTATTAACTACTGATAATAGTAAAACTTTTCCTCCTTGTTCGAGTCCTAAAAACCAACCTATTAATACAAAGTTTAATAAGGTAGCAGGGGCACCCCAAATTAAACTTTCATAGTAACTAATACCACTAGCTTTAACTTCTGGAGTTGCACTAAGTAAACTAAAACCAATTTCTCGCAAAGGATATTTGAAAATTATAATTATAGTGGCAATAGCTAAAGCAATTAAGCAATTGCGTAGACAAATTTGCCTTACTTCCAAATCGTTTCCACTGCCTCTAGCTTGAGCAGTTGTACCAGTTGTACCCATGCGTAAAAAGCCAAAAGTCCAGTAAATATAGTTAAATAAAACTGTGGCTAGGGAAACTCCTGCTAAGTGACGAATTTCATCTAAATAACCTAAAAAGGCTAAGTCTACTAGACTTGCTAAAGGCACCATTAAATTAGATAAAATGTTGACTAATGCTAATCTGAGAAAGCCATTGTGAATAAAAGATTTCATATTTTTAAAAGAGAAGAAGGAAGAAGGAAGAAGGAAAAATCCCGAAAAGCGGTAAGATTTTTATACATGAATAAAATAGGATTGCTATATATTTCCCTTGTTTATAAATTTCTAAAACTTTATGCTTCATCAACTAATAAACTGCTGTAACTATTTTCGACGATTGAGGCATTTTATTTTGTTTTGAACTGGAGATAAATCTTCTATTTTCGTTAATTCAATGGTTTGATTTAGTTGAAGATTATAAACTCTAAACACACTAAAACCAGCACTCGCAATTGTCAGAACTCCCAGAATACTAATTAATGCTATTTGAGTCAATTTTTTTGTTCGAGAAGGGGCTAATACTTCTAGGGGAATTAAAGCATCAAGAGCTAATTCTGCTGATGAATACCTATCTTTATAATTAGGTTGTACCATTTTTTCTAGCCAGACAATAAAGTCTTGATTTAGGTGTTCAACTTTCTTCTGAAAATTAATTTTTCCCATATCATCCATGAGACTACCTACTTCTGTTGCGGGGGTGTTTGTTAATAAACAAATTAATGTGGCACCGAGACTATATAAGTCTGATGCTGTTGTTAATTCGCGATTAAACATTTGTTCTGGAGGCATAAATCCTAATGTACCTTTGACTACGCTACTAACAGCAACTTCCCCTCCTCCTATCCTGGCAAAACCAAAGTCTACTAGGCTAATATTCATCTGGTCATCTACTAGAATATTTTCTGGTTTTAAGTCTCTATGAATTACAGGTGGAATTCTGTTTTGGAGGTATTTAAGAATTTCTAGAACTGATATTGCTATTTGTTTTATTTGTTGGGGTTGCCATTTTTGAGAGGTTGCTAAATTTGCTAAAGAAGTAGCGTTTTTATATTCTTGTACCATACAAAAACCTGATGGTGTTTGGAAGGAATCTAAATAGTGGGGAATACTAGGATGGTCTAGTGTTTTTAATACTTGAACTTCTCTTTCATAAGCTTGATATTCTGACCAATGCGCTCCGGTTGTAGCAAATTGAAATTGTTTAACTACTACTGTTTTTTGAGTGTTAATTTCTGTGGCAAGATAGGTTACTCTTCCACCTGCACGGTTGTGTCCGAGTTCTTTGATGATTTGATAGCCGTAGTTGGAAAAATTGGGGTAATTGTTCATGGTAATTAGTAAGTTTTTAAAGGAACAGGGAATAGAAAGCAATTAAATTATTACATCAGATTCCATAACGCTATATTTTGATTATGGTTTAATTAAGTTTGGCTCTGATTTTCTGTATTTATAAATCCTTTTGAGAGGTTTCAATATTAAATAAATTAGGGGTATTAGAGTAATAGAAAGAGAGGCGATCGCTCCTCCTACTAAAACTAAAATCTCTCCTAAAGTTAGGCAATGTAGTACAGATATTACTTGATGAAAAATAAAAAAAATTGTACCTAAGCTAAAGTAAAATCCCATTCTTGAAAAACACATAAGTCTTTTTTCCTCAGAGTAGGCAGAGAATAATTTATCCAAGTTTTTTTCAGTTATAATTCTATCGGTTATAATTCTTGTTGTTTTTTTGTTTTAAACTGATGTTTTATCTTTAAAAGATAAGCTATTATCACTATCATGGTTATCCAAGATAGTATGATAAATAAATGCAAAGAGTAAAGAGTGACAAAATAGAAAAAACTTACTGCTGACTTGATATAAAAAATATTATTTTTATCAAAATAATTAGGCACCCATGAACTCCATCCAAGCGCCACCCAAATAGTTAATGTTATTATCAGACTAACAAGGCCAAGTATTAAGGTTTTAGCAGTAGTATTTATCTTATTCAATAAACCAGATATTGCCATAGGTATTACTGATAACAAAATAAATAGAGGATTTACTTTTAATAATATAAAGCTGCCAAATATACAGGTTACCATCAGTATAAGCTGACCAAAAAAGAACATGAACTTAGGTTTCAATTGAGGTAAACTACCAGTTTCGACCTGAATATTTATGGTTTCAATTTCTGACGCTGAATTACTGTGTAAAAAAACCTCTCTTCTATAGACTTCATTTTCTACTAACTTACTGGTATCGACTGTAATTTCACACCCTATATGATTGCCTTCAAATTTATGAGGTGAAAATGAAATCCAACTATGGTCATAAGGAGTATGAGGGGGGTCGCTAATATGGGCGGTAACTTCCCAATTACCAGATAAAATTGTCTCTGGAATTGGATTACTAACTGTTATTACTTTTGTTAATTTTTCTCCCCATTTATCGCTAGTAAATTTCAGATTTGTTTGACTAATTCTAACTTTCGGTAAACGATTGACATCTAAAACTCGAAGAGCAGCTAAAGCCTCCTCAGCATTTTCATATCTATCAGTATATTTTGGTTCTGTTATCTTTTCTAACCAATTAATCCAACCTCTTTCTAATGGTGGAACTAAATGACGAAAAATTATCCGATAATTAGCATCTATTAAATTTCCAATATCTGCCGATTTTATTCCTGTTAATAAACAAATTAATGTCGCACCAAGACTATATAAATCTGATGCTGTTGTTAATTGACGATTAAACATTTGTTCGGGAGACATAAATCCCATCGTACCTTTAACAACACTACTTGCTGCTATTTCTCCTCCTCCCATTCTCGCAAAACCAAAGTCTACTAAATAAACTTTTAACTCCTCGTCAATTAAAATATTTTCCGGTTTAATATCTCGATGAATAACTGGTTGTGATTGACTTTGTAGATAGACTAAAATTTCTAAAATTGAAATAGCAATCTGTTTAATTTCTTGGGGTTGCCACTGACGAAAAATTACAGCAGATTCTGCATCAATATATTCTTGAATCATGCAGAAACCATCGGCAGTTTGAAAAGAATCTAAGTATTGAGGAATTCCTGAATGATGAAGACTTTTTAATACTTCAATTTCTTGTTCATAGGCATCATATTCTGCCCAATTTGCTCCTAATTTGGCAAATTGGAATTGTTTGATAACTACGTTTTTTTGAGTCTTGATATTTTCAGCTAGATAAGTGACTCGCCCACCAATATTGTTGTGACCAAGTTCTTTGATTATTTGATAGCCGTAATCGGAAAAATTGGGGTAATTGCTCATGGGTTTTTAGTGGGTTTTTAGGAACACAAAGCAGTTAAATTATCGGATATGGTCTTGATCTTATATTTTGATTATGGTTTAATTAAGTTGGGCTTTGTTTTTCTGTATTTAGAAACTATTCTCATAGGTTTCGATATTAAATAAATTAGAGGTATTAGAGTAACAGAAAGAGAGACGATCACTCCTCCTACTGAGACTAAAATTTCTCCTAAAGTCAAACAGTGTAGTTGAGGAATGACTTCAATAAAAATTCCAAAAGTTATACCTAAACTCAAGTAAAATCCTATCGTTAAAAGAACTATAAATTTATTTTCCCGATCAGAGAATGATTCATAAAACTTGTTCACACTTATGGCAACAACTAATAGTTTTAATATCTGCCAAGAGAAGCCAGTTACACCATAACATACTGCTACGATTATAATTATAAATAATAGTATATATGGCAAAGAGTTTAAGAATACCAATAGTATCGCCACAGGAGTCATTGTCGA
>JBCDJM010000082.1:0-26697 GCA_038747755.1 Cyanobacteria bacterium P01_H01_bin.35 | reverse complement strand
CGGCTGCACCTCGCCGTCGAGGACCACCAGCAGCTCGCCGTCGATGCAGCCTCGCCAGGTCATGTGGTCGAGCAGGTCGGGGCTAGCTTCTTGCCGAGGAGCTGTCCTGCTCATGCTACGCAAACGCTTTTCATGTCGCGTTTCATATCGCGCAGCGAAAGCAAAACGTTAACAGCTTTATTAACTTTAGTTGACAACTCAAGTTCATTATTCTTGTGCTTTAATTCTATTCTCTTTTTCTCTCTTTTTCAAACAAAAAAAAATTAATAGCTGAAAGCTAAAAGCTGATAGCTAAATGCTTATCTTATAACTGAAATGACCTACTTATTTATAACATTTATTAGTGGTATTTTAATGGGAATGACCACAGCACCAATAGGTGCATGGTTTCTTGGATGGGTAGCTTTAGCTCCTCTCTGGATATTAGTAATTCAACAGAAAAAACCTTTTGATAAATTTTTATTAGGTTTAGTTTGGGGGATAGGTTATCACGGTTTTGCCTTGTTTTGGATAACCGGAATTCATCCGATGACTTGGTTAGGAATTCCTTGGTTAGCTAGTGTAGCGATCGCTCTATTTTGTTGGATTTTTATCACCCTTTGGGGAGCAATTTTAGTTGCTATTTGGGCTTATTTATTTGGATTTTTAACTCCTGTATCTTTCTCAGACAAAATATCTTCATTTGCCAGAATTTTATTAGGCATAAGTTTATGGTGTTGTTTAGAGAAAATCTGGAGTTTAGGAAACCTTTGGTGGACGTCTCTAGCTTTTACTCAGAGTCCGAATAATTTAGTAATTTTACACCTTGGTCAATTATCAGGACCAATTACAATTACAGCAGCTATTGTCACAGTAAATGCTTTATTTGGGGAAGCTTTTATTAAAGCTAAAGCAAAATTTTTAGAAAATAAAACTAATTTTCAAGAAACTATATTTTCTCAGTTTTTCTTGTTTCTTTTTCCTTCTTACTTCGTCCTTCCCATAATAACTTTAATATTTTTCTACATCATAGGGTTTAGTCTATATAATACTCCTTTAAATTCAGAAGCAGAAGCAGCTTTAAAAGTCGGAATTATTCAAGGAAATATTCCCAATGAAATCAAGCTTAATTCCACAGGTTGGTATCGTGCTTTGGAAGGTTACACTCAAGGATATAAAAAATTAACAGACCAAAAAGTTGATGCTGTATTAACTCCAGAAACAGCTTTACCTTTTTTGTGGATGAATCAAAATAATCGTAGATTTCTTTCCTTTTATCAAGCAATTTTAGAGAAAGGAGTAGTAGCTTGGGTAGGAGGTTATGGCAAACAAGAAAATAATCTGACAAATAGTTTATTTACTATTGATAGTAGAGGTGAAATATTCAGTCGTTATGACAAAATAAAATTAGTACCTTTAGGAGAATATATTCCCTTTAATGAAGTGCTAGGCAAACTAATAGATAGACTCTCACCTTTAGATGCTCATTTAGTACCAGGAAAAACAAACCAAATATTTGATACACCCTTTGGCAAAGCCATAGTTGGAATTTGTTATGATTCAGCTTTTTCCGAAGTATTTCAAAGACAAACATTAGCAGGGGGAGAATTTATTTTAACTGCCGCTAATAACGCTCATTATAGTTCTATAATGCCAGCTCAACATCATGCTCAAGATGTAATGCGGGCAATAGAAAATGATAGATGGACAGTACGAGCAACTAATACAGGTTATTCTGGAATTGTAGACCCCCACGGCAGAACAATTTGGCGATCAGGAATTAATACTTATGAGACTTATACAACTACAATTTATCGACGAAAGACTCAGACTTTATATGTAAAATTAGGTGATTGGTTAACACCAGTATTACTTGCGGGAGGTGTCTTAACAAAAATAATTTTATGGATGTTTTTAGGGAGTAGAGAATATACAAAGTAGAATAAAGAAAAAGCAAAAAATATTTACCATGTAATTTCAGTTATCAATTATTAGTTATCAGTATCTCTCTCTGGCTAAAGCATCGGGATTGAAATACTGAAGTTTACTATTTTTATCCCCTTAAAAGGGGAGGCTTGAAACCTTATTTTTTACTCAAAAGTGCCACATTAATCTGGAATATAATGAAAAGCAATTCTTGTAAAATTTTGCCTTTTGATTTTCGTCTAGATGGATATTCTCTGTTGCTTACTTTTTTCATAAAGTCTAATAAACTATCAAAAAAATAATGAACAAAAAATTGTTGATACTTATCTTTTTTATGGTCAGCTTATTAGTAGTAAACTGCACCAAACAACCTTCTAAATTAGACTTTCAAAAAACACCTTTACGAGAAACAACTCCATTAACAATTTGGTGGACAAAAGGTTTTTATCCTGAAGAAGATGAAGCTATTAAACAAATAGTTGCTAACTGGGAGAAAAAAAGCGGTTCTTCAACTAAACTTCTTTTATTAAACGATGATGAAAATTTAAACATGACCCTTGAGGCTGTAGCAGCAGGAAATCCTCCAGATATTGTTTATAATCGTAGAGTAGAATTTTCTTTGAGTCGCCCTCTTGCTTGGGAAGATAAATTAGCAGATGTTTCTGATGTAATTGAACCTGTTAAATCTCTATATAGTGAAACTGCTCTGGCAAAAGAAAAACTCTTATGACTTCTGACTTGCTAATATGCGTTTTAAATTCCTATTAGCTTAAGTACCTAAACAAAATTAATTGTATATTTTGAACCAAAATTAATCAGAATAACTTCTACTTCTTTGACTAAGTTTATAGCTACTATAAGTTTAAGACTCTAAGCATTTATTTTTTGATAAATCTCCATAATATTTCTATTTTTTTGGACTGATAACTGAATATATATACTCCGCCCAGAGAGCAAATCTCCCTTGGTGTTAAGTTACCCAGGGGAATAGGGTACATAGCTTTCTGTAGCAGACATTCAAAACCATAAGCATCCTAGAGGCGTTTCATAGAGCATCTTTAGTGTAGTTGATTGATATGAAAACTGCTGTAATACCATTGTGATAAATGTTTACTACAAATAGGTAGGTTATTTTTTAGGAGTTAGGAGTTGTAGGGGTGATTTCCTAAGGAATGCTCTGCATTCATCTCGGCAACAGCCGTTTTGCTATCCTACGGAATGCTAACGCAAACGCAACATGTTTGCGGAGCATTCCGTCAGGAAAAAGCGTTTGCGGAGTATTCCCTAGGATAGCTTTGCAGAATGCAAAACGCAAATCACCCGTACAAAAGTAGTATGGGGATTAGTTCATATTTTATTATTAGTCAAATAGACATCTCCTGTAAAGTCTTTTTCTTGCCCTTATTATTCGTAACATTCTTTTTTCAAATAGGTATAATTAAAATCTCTTGTCAGCTTAATTTGAAATATTAGTTTACAATACTTCATAACATCAGTTACTATAGTTAAAGAAAGGTTAAAATTTTTTTAACTTATCCCTAGACTGGATAATTTTTCACCTTGAAAAAAGTTATAAAAACTAACAATCCTAATAACAACTTAAAATTTAACCATGACTGATAACTACTCCCCAGATACAGAGCAATATTCAGAAAATTACCTCGAAATAGATAAACCAGAAGAAGCTTGTGGTGTTTTCGGGATTTATGCCCCAGAAGAAGATGTAACTAAACTTACTTATTTTGGCTTGTATGCTCTACAGCATCGTGGTCAAGAATCAGCAGGAATTGCTACTTTTCAAGGGGATAAACTATATATACACAAAGGAATGGGGTTAGTATCTCAGGTTTTTAATGAATCAATCTTACAACAGTTGCCTGGTAATATAGGGATTGGTCATACTCGTTATTCTACTACTGGGTCTAGTCTGATTATCAATGCTCAACCTGCTGTGGTTGATAGTCAGTTAGGTCCACTAGCTCTTGCCCATAATGGTAATCTTGTCAATACAGCAGAATTAAGGGAAGAGTTAATCAAACGTGGGTGTGATTTTAACAGCACTACAGATTCAGAAATGATTGCATTAGCGATCGCCACAGAAGTTAAAATTGGTAAAAGTTGGCTAGAAGCTGCTATTAGTGCTTTTCATTTATGTCAGGGAGCTTTTAGTTTAACTATTGCTACTCCAGAAGGTTTAATGGGTGTCCGGGACCCTCATGGTGTACGACCCCTTGTGATTGGTACTTTAGAAGATATTAACCCGAAAAGATATGTCCTCGCTTCAGAAACCTGTGCATTAGATATTATTGGTGCGGAATATCTGCGGGATGTCGAACCTGGAGAGTTAGTTTGGATAACAGAAGAAGGTATGGCTTCTTTCCACTGGAATCAAAAACCCCAGAGGAAGCTATGTATTTTTGAAATGATTTATTTTGCCCGCCCCGATAGTATTATGGAAGGCGCTACTTTATATAGCTACAGACTGAGAATTGGACGCCAGTTAGCAAAAGAATCATTAGTAGACGCAGATATGGTAATAGGTGTTCCTGACTCTGGCATTCCGGCAGCAATCGGTTTTTCCCAAGAATCAGGTATTCCTTATGCAGAAGGATTAATCAAAAATCGCTATGTTGGGCGTACCTTTATTCAACCGACTCAGCACATGAGAGAATCAGGCATTCGCATGAAACTTAACCCTCTTAAAGATGTGTTGGAAGGTAAACGAGTTATTATAGTTGATGATTCAATTGTTCGGGGTAATACGAGTAAGAAAATTGTTAAAGCTTTACGAGAGGCTGGGGCAACAGAGGTTCACATGAGAATTTCTTCCCCACCAGTTACTCATCCCTGTTTTTATGGAATTGATACAGATAACCAGGATCAATTAATAGGAGCAACAAAATCAGTGGCAGAAATTGCTGCAAAAATAGGTGTTGACTCTTTAGCATATTTGACTCGGGAGGGGATGTTGAAATCAACAGAAGAAGACCCCAAGACTTTTTGTTCTGCCTGTTTTACTGGAGACTATCCTATTCCTTTACCAGAAATAATGAAGCGTTCTAAATTAATGCTTGAAAATCCTGTTCAGGTTTAAATAGTATTATATCTGGTTAATTAATGATAATCAAGGTATTATTTGGTAGGTTGAAGGTATTATATTGAGTATATTTAACTCATTATCATGGAAAACTTTATTCTCAGAGTTTTCCTTATTTCCTCCATTTCCTGTTCCTAATTATTGATATAGCACTACGAATTCAGGTTAGGACAGTTATAAATCATGGAACCCTTTAACAGTATACTGTTCCCTGTTCCCTATTCCCTATTCCCTAGCGCGTAGCGCTATAACTATTTAACCAGACATAATATAAAACTATAGAATCATATTTTTATGATTAGTTACCAATAATCAAATTTTTCTGCTCAATAAAAAACACACCTATTTTCAGATTATGGTGTGTATTTTCAAATCAAAAGCAATATTTACTTGCTATATTATCGATTCTTTTTTGATATTCACCTCAAAAGTAATATTGACTTCTTCAGATTATCAATTCTTTTTTGATATTCATCCTTATTTTTTGTTGTAAATAGATCATTCATTAAACCTCTCTGGAAAACAGGGAGTAGGCAGCAGGGAATAGGGAGAAATAATTGATTATTTATCTACAATAATTGATTTTATTTTTGATTATTGGATTGGAGATGTCTATTTGCCAATCTAATAACTCAGATTCATTCTCATCTTTAGGATTGCTATAACAAATATTACTTTTGAGAATCCCCATCTACAATATTTGTTTGTCCCAAATACTTCTTAAGGTAAGGCGAAAACACTTCATAAATTAATGTCAGCGGTTGGCTATGATGCCAAAATAGATAATGTCGTCCCCAAAATGGTCCAGACTCACCAAAAGCTAACTCTAATTCTCTAGAATGTCCATAATAAATTCCCTGGACATCTCGATACAATTCTGTCCGCAAACGAGCTAAACTTGCCCAAATTGGTAAAGACCGATTTTGCAAATACTCATCTACATGACTCGCTTCCCACCAAGATGTGGCATAAGCCAATCTTTGCCCTGAAGCTGTTCTTAACCATACTTGCCGTCTCAGTCTGGGGCCGGGTACAGCATGAATTAAATCAGGAGCATTATCCAGATTCATGCCAATAGGGGACATATCAATTACATCAACTTCTGTTGGTTCAGTTGTCAAAAGTTGCAAGTGACGAGTTGGGGAGCCATCTCCCAGAAGTAATATTTGCCATGGGGGCGAAAGTTTAGAGTGGGGTAAACCTTGGCGAACGACTTCCTCTCCTCCTTGCCATAGGGGAGTTAAGGAATACCATGTTCTGGGCTGTGTTACAGAGTTTTTGGGTGAAATAGCAGTCAATGTTCTTCTTTACAAAACTTAACTTCTTATCCCAATCATAGCGCTCCTACTAAATTCTTTCTACATAACTATTACACTAACAATTTTCAATATCATATTTTGTAGTATTTGTCAAAAAAAAATAAATGCCACCATTTACTCAAAAGTTCTATTTCTGCCTTACGCATTGAGTATGATACAAGAGAAAAGATAAGGTAATTTTAGGTAAGAAAAATAATGAATAAAAAACAGGATTTATCTTTATGGCAATCAATGACTAATAAGGCTTCAGAAGTTAGAGAAAATTTCAGTAAAAAAGTATCTCAAGCTGGCGAATCAATTGGCAATAAATCTTCAGAATCAGCTAAAAATAAAGCTTCAAAAATGGAAGAATTTATCAGTAAGAAAGCATCGGATGTTGGAAAATATTTTAGAGAAACTGCTAAAGAATCTACTTTGAAAAAACAACAAAGCAATTCAGAAGTATGGCAAGAAACAGAAAATAATTTAGAACAAGAAGAAATCTATCATATCTTTGTTGGTTATCAAACTGCTAATCAGGGAGGTACTCAGAAAGTTACTCTTAAATCTGGTAAAAGTTATAACGTTAGAGTTCGCCCTAATAGTACAGAAGGCTCAACTTTACGACTACAAAAATGTGGTTTAAAGGGTAATGATGCCTTCCTAGTTTTACATACTTTTTATAATCCCGAATTAAACCTAGACCGCCGGATTAATAGTTTAGTAATTCGTGCATCAATTTATGAAAGAAGTAAAACTAGATGTTTAGAAGCTTATAATAGAACTAATTCTGGTTTACATACTTATGATTTGGCAGCACTCAATCTATTAGATTTTATTCTAGAGTCATCAAATATAGATTCACTGATTGGTTTAGGCTACAGAATTGCTAGTGAAAATTCTCGGTGGATTGGCATTGATAAAGGTTTAGAACAAGTTTTAGATTCTAGCAATTTAATGGAAGTTGAAAAGCAAAGGTTGAAAGGTATTTATCTATATATTAAATCTGGAGAACCTATGCCTAATTTTGAGAAATTTAGACAATTAGATGCAATTATTTTAAATTCAGCGATCGCCCCTGAGTTAAAAGATAAATATTTATTGGCAAGTGCAACTTCAATGGCAGTGAGAATAGATATGTTAATTATAAATTTTATTTATAGTAGTTCAGAGATAGATAAGAATAAGCATCGTAAATATTTATCTATTTATCAACAACTGAGGGAAGGTGCAATAGTAGATAATGGGATTATACAAAATTTAGACACTGTAATTTTGCAAGCTGAAATTCCCTGGATTTGTAAAATTGTATATCAGCTTTTAAGAGATAGATATTTTGAGTCAGAGTTAGAAGTAAATGATAATGATTTTCACACAGTTTTTAGCAAATTTAAGAAGGCAGAAAAATTTGTCAAACAGGCGGAAAATTCCGAAAAAATTACAAATAGCTTTGGTAGTATTGCTATTCAAAAAGGTATGTTAATTGAAGGAGTGAATGATGCTGTAATTAATGGTGGTGTTGGGGTATTAGCAGGAGTCAAAGTATTAAAAGGTGGAGAAGCTTTAATTGGAGCAGTTGGTTTAGTAGCGATCGCTTCGACTTTAGAGATGAGTACAAAGGAGAAAATTAAATTAGGAATTATTGAGGAAGGTAATTTTTCTGGGGAGGTTACTTATAGTGGAATTATGAATACTATTAATCAAGTTAGTTGGGTTTTTGGTGATGGAGGAGAAAGAAAGTTGGAGCAGGAACTTGATATTTTTAAGATGTTTAAGGGTAATCAAAATAGAAAGCAAATTTTACAAGAATTGGAAACTAAGTTGTATAGTTAAAATCCATAATATTTGATTGATTAAATTATCCAATATGAAAAAGTAATTGCTTTCGACATCTGCTGAAAGTTTCCATTGAGATGAATATAACCATCCTTTTATTCAGACGAATTTTATAGTTTGTTGGGAGATAGATATCCTAGAAGAGGGGGAACAAATTAAGGATGCTTATGACTATTTTGGATATGTATCTTTAACAGAAGAATTAAATGGTATTGGTTATGAAATTGTTGATATTCAGAGCCAAACGGGTGAAGAACCTCATCCTCAAAACATTAAAGTAATTAGCTTAAATAAATTACTAGGTAAAACTTTTGATTGTGAATGGACTACTCCACCAAAATAACTATCTTCTAATATGTAGAGCTATAGGTTTTTTTGTGTAGGAGAGTTGTTAGTATTTCCTAGAGAGTAGACCTGCTTAAGGTTTATCTTCTCTAATTCCAGGGATTAAAATAATTTATTTCTATGGAATTCTTAACTGGGAAGACTGTGTTATTATTGGGTTGTTCAAAATCTATAGGTAGATAAGCCAACCTAAGCAAAACATCTGTTTGTATTTTGTCTAGTTGAAGAGTAAATAAACTATAGCGCTATAGTTTCTCTGCCAAATATTCTATGATTATTTGACCTCTCAAAAATTATCAGCATCGTCATACTCAAGATAAACATCTTTAAGACAATTTAATTTTTCAAACCCAACAGTAAATAAACTATAGCGCTATAGTTTTTCCGCCAAATATTTTGTGATTATTTTACCATTCAGAAATTATCAGCATCATCCCTACTTAAGCAAAACATTTCTAGACAGTTTCCGAAACCAAATACTGAATAAACTATAGCGCTATAGTTTCCACTCTGCACATCTATAGTCATTCTGAATAAGACTAGGACGAGTGTTTCTTTCCTTAAAAGGGTTTCAGCCAAAAAAGTGTTTCATCCTTATTTGAAATGACTATAGTATTAATTCCTTAGTCCAAAAAAGAGAAAATAAGAGGTTATGACTTTAACCCCTGACTATTCTTTTATGCGGATGGCGAGACTCGAACTCGCAAGGCAAAGCCACACGCCCCTCAAACGTGCGCGTATACCAATTCCGCCACATCCGCTTTAGTTAGCATTTATAAACCAAACTTCGATAAAATTATCAAACTTTAGCTAACAATATACAATAATAACATAAAATTCAGGAATGTCTACAATAATGTCTACAAGAAATTTTCTCAAATCTTTGTTGATATAGCAGTCCTCTTTAATAACAGTAAAAATGTAGGGGTGAATGGCTATTCACCCGTACTAGCTTCTGACAAAAAAATAAGGTCAATAGGCTTCCCTTTCCAAGGGATGAAAAAAATAAACTTTAGTATTTTAACCCTCTGACTTTAACCAGAGATACTGATAGCTGATAACTGATAACTGATAATTGAAATGCGCTTCTCTAAAATCCTAATAGCCAACCGAGGCGAAATAGCCCTACGCATTCTCCGCACCTGCGAAGAAATGGGCTTATCTACCATAGCCGTCCATTCAACCATAGACCGCCACGCTCTCCATGTACAAATGGCAGACGAAGCAGTTTGTATTGGTGAACCTACCAGCAGCAAAAGCTACCTCAATATTCCCAACATTATCTCCGCTGCCTTAACTCGTGATGCGTCTGCCATCCATCCAGGTTATGGCTTTCTAGCTGAAAATGCCCGATTTGCAGAAATCTGTGCTGACCACGACATTGCTTTTATAGGCCCATCACCAGAGGGAATGCGGGCAATGGGGGACAAATCTACAGCCAAAGAAACCATGCAAAAAGCCGGAGTTCCTACAGTTCCAGGAAGTGACGGTATTTTAACAGATGAAAAAGAAGTAGTAGCGATCGCCGAAAAAATCGGCTTTCCTCTGATGATTAAAGCTACTGCTGGAGGGGGAGGACGAGGTATGCGACTGGTTCGCCAAGCTGAGGAACTGACAAAATTATTTCAAGCGGCCCAAGGAGAAGCAGAAGCAGCTTTTGGGAACCCTGGAGTTTACATAGAGAAATTCATTGAACGCCCCCGTCATATAGAATTTCAAATTCTAGCTGATAGTTACGGAAATGTAATTCACCTGGGAGAAAGAGACTGTTCAATTCAGCGTCGCCATCAAAAGCTACTCGAAGAAGCTCCAAGTCCAGCATTAAATCCTAAACTTAGACAAAAAATGGGTGAAGCAGCGGTCAAGGCAGCCAAGTCTATCAACTATATTGGTGCTGGTACAGTAGAATTTCTCCTAGACCAGTCTGGTCAATTCTACTTTATGGAGATGAATACGAGGATTCAAGTAGAACATCCAGTCACAGAAGTAATTACAGGACTTGATTTAATTGCCGAACAAATTAAAATTGCCCAAGGAGAGAAATTACCACTAAATCAAAAACAGATAAATTTTAATGGTCATGCCATAGAATGTCGGATTAACGCTGAAGACCCAGACCACAATTTTCGTCCCCATCCAGGTCGTATTAGTGGATATCTACCACCAGGAGGGCCGGGAGTCAGGATGGACTCTCATGTTTATACAGATTACGAGATTCCACCCTATTATGATTCCTTGATTGGTAAATTAATAGTCTGGGGACACGACCGTCCTACTGCTATTCAGAGGATGAAACGTGCTTTGAGGGAATGTGCTGTTACAGGAGTTCCAACTACTATAGGTTTTCATCAAAGAATTCTAGAGACCCCTGAATTTCTTGATGGGGAAGTCTATACTAACTTTGTTGAAAATATGATGAACCAAGAAGCAAAATAATCCTAAGATAATCGGTAAGAGGTTTGCTTCAATAAGGCATTCAAAAATTTAGGTATTCTTGTCTATCTGATAAACTTAAAAGTTTAAAAATAATTCAATATAGCTATGCTTAGAGATTATTTGCAAAGGAAATATAAAAAGGAGATAAGGAATAAGGAATAAATAGGAAAGGACTTACGCAGAATAACCTATAAACCATGTTTATCCTAGACATCTATTGTTCAAAACAATGATTGATTGTACAAAGTTGGTTTCTTTGTGTAAGTCCTATAGCAAAAAATAAAGACAATTATTTTTCACTTAAAAATCTAGGAATATATTTACTGAAAACCTCTCTATATTTTAACGCCTACCTACTTATCGCTTTTAGCTTTTAGTGACTATTTGGTTCCTTAAATGCTTATTTGAAAAACTGTCTCTTACAGCACTTACCGTTTTTCTGAGGTACAAAATTTTAGGTTTGAGGGAACAGGGAATAGGGAATAGGGAATACAAAAGAATAAAAACAACTGTACCTCATAAGCTCATAGCTTCGAAAACTTCTGTATGTTTAAGATAGTTACCTTTTATAATCTTTGATTTTGCCAATAACTTTACCGAAAAATTAAGGTATCAAGCTTCTCCATTCATAGAGAAACAAAGAAAAAAAATCCTTTTAGCTAATCCTCTTCTTTATAGAACCCATTTGGTATCTCCGCAAAGGTGAGGGTTTTTGGCAAAGGAGTCAGGAGTCAGAAGTCAGGAGATTGATAAATAAAATAGGGGAAAAAAGTAAAATCTAAGCCCCCATCTCCCCAGACTTCCTACACTCCCAATCTATCAATCTATAGAACCCCTAAGCATATCTCCAGAAAATAGCTGATCAGGAGAAGTAATTGATAAAAAATAGGTAATAATTGATTTGATGATGGGATTTTGGGATATAATAAACCCCATCTCCCCTTCTCCCCATCACCCCATCTACTTTTAAATAGGGCTGGCTGATTAAATCTCAAAGTATTTTCAGGTAAAGCTTTCAGCCTTTTTAGGTTGGTAAAAAGTACGCCTGTTTAAGCTGCTTAATGCACGGTTCCCGAAAAATCAAAAAGTTAGTATTTTCGCTGCTGAGTATAGCAAAAAAAATTACTTCTCCCCTACTCCCCTACTCTCTAAAAAAGACTTTTTCAGCAAACCCTAAATAGATCCCTTCAAGGGTTCTATAAGAAGAGGTAATTAATTTAATAATTATTAATCGTTTAATTTTAACCTACAGCATCATTGTTAATAAACCTTGCTGTCCTAAAAGCATCTCTCGCAGTAAGCTGAAAATACCCACCCAAATAATAGGGCTAATATCTACCCCACCCAGAGGAGGCACAATTTTTCTTGTGGGAGCTAAGAATGGTTCAGTAGGCAAAAAAATCAAATTAAATGGAAATTGATTGATATTTACCTGGGGATACCATGTCAGAACAATTCGGAAAATAAATAAGAAAGTCATTAACCCCAGGATAATGCCTAGAGTCCAATTAACTAATGTCAGATAGTCCATCATAAAGCCAGTTAATTTTTAACTTTTGTCAAGAAGATCGTTATTCATTGTATTGCAAATTATTAATCTAGACTCATATAGCTTACGATTTACGAACTCAAATAAGAGACCCAGTTTATTGCCCTAATTATTGTTTAAAATCACTAAATTTCCTTGATAAACTTGATTTCCACGATTTTACCTTTGTCGGTCTACTATAATTTTCATAGCAACGAAATTATAGAAGCAGCAAATTAAGCTGTTATGCACTTAAACTAAATATTTTTTGTGTGTCTAGTTAGGGTTTGCTGATTAAATATAAAAGCGATAGATAAAGTTTTTAGCATTTTTAGGTCTGGAAAAAGTACGAACTTTTAGGTCAAAAAGGTTCAAAATTTTAGCATTTTTTGCTCAATATTTAGAGAAAAATCACTCTTACTATTCTTCCGACTACCTCCTCTAAATTCCCCATTTATCCTGACTCCTGACTCCTAGCACTACTAAAAGACTTTTTCAGCAACCCCTAGTTAATATAGTCATTTCACTTTATATTGAGACAAAGCTTCCTTGTTATGAGCCAGTTTCAGTCGAGAAAACGTCTCATTTTTAAGTTAAACTACTATAATACAACCATTCTGACTTCTGACTTCTGGATTCTGACTTCTAAGTTACTTGCAGATATTAGGCAAAAAATTTCACTAAATGGATTAATATTGAAAATTAAAGGAAATCAATTTTTGTAACAAAGGGTAATAATTTATGACTCCTTCTTTATCAAACTTCTTCTTCAGTCTATTGGCAGGAACTTTAATTGTAGTGATTCCGGCTACAGTTTTTCTGATATTCGTCAGCCAAAGCGACAAAGTTACTCGTTCCTAGACTCTAGATATTTTTCTTTATGGCTCAAAGGTTGATTAAAGCTATTGCAGAGGACTTTCTTTCATAAAATTAACCTGACCTTTATTTGAAACCTCAGCTAAAGTCAAGGGGAGACAGCGATAAAATTGTCCAACCCCTACAAACTGAGGTTTTTCTTTGTTAAATTGAGAATGTATGATCGGACAAAGACAAATATTAAGTGAACTTTATATATACAAATAGCTTAAAGCCTTAAGACCAGGCTAGGGTCAAGATTATTAACCCAAATAGCTAACTTATGACTGATTAGGAGACTTATAATGGTAAATTTAGGATTTGGATTTCAGACTCTCATGGGAGTAATTCTGGCCTTAGCTGGAGCTGGCCTCTACTTTCTCCGTACATGGCGTCCGAAGCTAGCAAGAGATCACGATATTTTCTTTGCAGCAATTGGTTTATTATCTGGAGGTATTCTAGTATTTCAGGGTTGGAGACTAGATCCAATTTTAGCTTTTGGTCAGTTCTTATTAACCGGTTCTACAATATTCTTTGCAGCAGAAGCTATAAGTCTGAGGGGAGTTACAACTAAGCAAGCTAGAGAACGTACACCTGTTGTAGATGAAGAAAGGTCAGTCAGTCCTGTTTATAGCTATGCAGAAACAGAGTTCGATGAACTAGAGCCTTATGAAGAATATCCTGCTAAACGTCGCATCAGAGGGGCTGAAGATTATCGTTCTTCTAGAGCAGATTATTATGAAGATGACTACCGCCGTCGTCCTCCTAGTCGCAGAAGCAATAGCAATTATGATAGATCAGGAGAACCAAAACCAAAATTACGCAAGCGTAGTAGTCATCCAGAAGATTATCCAAGGTCATCTGAAGGTTGGGAAACTTCTGTAGAGCCAGAAAATAGGCGACCTCGTTCTCGTAGTCGGGAGAACTTTGGTGATACAAATGGTCAGGAAAATAGACCACTTCGTTATAGTAGTCGAGATAGCTGGGAGAGTGCAACTGATGAAGAAATATCCCGTGGCCGTAGTAGTCGATCTACTCCCATAGCAAATTATTCAGAAGAAAGACCTCCTAGAACTAGGAAAAGTCGTCCTCCAGAACCATCATCTTCTGGTAGAGGAGTGACACCTACAGATTATGTAGAGTATACTCCGATGGACTCTGCTGATAATGATATTGATGGTTCTACAAACTCTTAATACCAGTAGGAATGAGGCGCAGATAATTATTTTCACTGATATTTCATTGCGAAAGTTTAAAGATGAAAATTCATATTTTCCTCATTCCTGATATTTTTTCTGTAGCTGAATGTCATTTTATTCATTAATTTACAGCGCTTTTCAGTTGAGTAAACCACAAAACTGTTGTAGGAGTCAGGAGGTAGGGACGTTTTGCTGACGCAGAGCTTCCGCTTTATATGTCGCGACAGCGTTAACGTTTGCGGAGCATTCCGTTAGGATAGTTTTGCGTTAGCTAAACGCTATGCGACATGTTTGCGCAGCATTCCGGAACGGAAAACGCATTAATACTCAAGCAACGTCCGTATAGAGTCAGGAGGCAAAGGCTAGTTTCAAAGCTCTACATCCTCAAGTTAACCTAATACAAGTCTTCGATTATGTCCCCCGGTGCAAATCGACTGTACTTTATCCATTTAAAAACAGCTGTATAATGGAGAATTACCGAATAATTAATTATTAATAAATAGGGCTTGCTGAATAAGTCTGATGGTGAAGGCAGGGAGTAGGTAGGGACGTTGCATAAGGGCGTCCGTACAGACTCAAGAGAAACAGGGAGTTATAGAGGAGTTCATTAATGGATAATGGATAATGGATAATTGATAATTATCTTTGGTTAAAACCGCACGAGAATTGAATATCAGGAAATGTCCTAGCACTTTTCTCTTGGTTGATTGGATATGGCGTTAACGGAGTGGCTCTAGAAAGAGCGGGAAACCGTTCCCTCCGGGACGCTTTCCTAGGTCATGCTCCGCAAACGCGCACTTCGGAGCTTTGCGTTAGCAAACGCCATCCCACCCTACGGGAACCTCTGCTTTTTCCTGACGGAATGCTCCGCAAACATGTCGGCTCTTAGCCGTTAACGTAGTTGTGGGTAGCTAAACGACCGCTTTTTCCCCTATACAAGGGGAGTCTTCAAGGCGCGAATTATTTAATTATTAATTATTAATAATTCGGTAAAAAGGAAAATTATCCCTTGATGCAACCAGACTAACTCTTTCCTACATACTCACTTTTTTAGCCGTATCCGCCCCAAATCTCCTACTTTTTCGGAACCTGTTGGCGACCTACAGTAAGTAGGAATAGAATCTAACCATTTTTTCTTTTTCTGTTAAGTCTTTATTTTAACTCAAAGAGAGATTAAAATCAACTTCTTTGATAGCTCAAGCTTATTTGTAATATTATTTTGTCACCCTTGGTATAACTAAATAGGGTTTGCTGAAAAAGTCTTTTTAAGGAGTAGGGAAGTAAGGAAACGGGGGAGTAATTTTTTCCCAACTCTTGTATGTATTGCTAAAAATACTAACTTTTTAAGCATTAAGAGCTGAAAACCTGGTACTTTTTAGCAACATAAAAAGGCTAAAACCTTTATATGTAAACACTTTGATATTTAATCGGCCAGCCTTCAATAATTAGTTATCTAAATTAGATTCCACAAGCAACAATGAATGTCAAACTTTTGCAAAAAGCTACATTAGGAATATTAGTAGTAGGAATAGGAGTAGGTGTAAATGTTACTAACTTTTCTGCCGTTAATGCTCAAATAAGACCCGATAAAACCATAAAAATTCGGCACAAAAACCAAACAGAATCAATACTTGCTCTTAGTATAGAAGAACAAACTAATATTCGTGTTTATCAACGAGCAAATCAAGCCGTAGTCTCCATAGATACAGATAAAACAAACGGTAGCGGTACAATTATATCTCCCGATGGAATGGTATTAACTAATGCTCATGTCGTATCCCAAGGTGGTATAGTACAAATGACTTTAGCAGATGGAAGAAAAGTTAAAGCAGATGTTATAGGCTTTGGTGAAAAAGGTTTAGACTTAGCAGTTCTAAAAATTAGAGGAGAAACAAACCTTCCTACCATTAGAATAGCTCGTCCTGGTTATACAAAAGTAGGTCAGCGAGCTTTTGCCATTGGTAATCCTTTCGGTAGATTTCAAGGTACTCTTACTGTAGGAATAGTTAGTCGTATAGACAAAGAAAGAGGTTTGATCCAAACAGATGCAGCTATTAATCCAGGAAACTCTGGGGGACCATTATTGAATAGTGCTGGAGAACTCATCGGTGTTAATACTGCTATATTTACTCGTGGTCAATTAGGGGGTAACATTGGTATTGGCTTTGCCATATCTATAGATAGAGTCCCTGAGTTTCTTCAGGCAGTTCGAGAAGGACGAGCACCTTTAGTAGCTCAACAACAAACTGCAATGTTTGATGAAGAGCTGGCTAAACAATTAGACCTTAATGCTTTAATAGAAGTAAAAGGTAATCTAGATAGAGAGTCTAATGTATTACCTGTAGATAATAGTTACTATGATCTTTATGCTTTTGAAGGTAAAGCAGGTCAAAAAATTTCTATTGATATGAGCAGTAACCAAATAGATTCCTACTTAATTTTATTAAACTCAAACGATCAAGAATTGGCTCAAGATGATGATAGTGGAGGAGAGAAAAATGCCAGAATTATAATTACATTACCAGAGGATGGAACCTATAAGTTATTGGCAAATTCTTATGAAGCAGGAGAGTCAGGAGAGTATGAGTTAAAAATTGAGGCAATTTCAACCAGAATTAGACCTTTCTTTGAACGAGAAAGGAGGAACTATTAACTATTATAGATAAATTGAATTTTGAAAAATTAGTCTATTATAGCAATTCCCATAATAAGTGAAATCTAAGATTAGTTTATTTCAAAGTTTCAGAGATAGAAATAAAAAAAAGATAGGTGTACCTGATTGGCCTGATAAAGGCTATATTTAATAGAAAGAAAAATATCAAATAAAAAAATAGAGTATAGGTTAAGAGCTAAACTAGAAATAGAATAGATTAAAAAATGTTACAATGACTTGATAACAGCTAAATAAAATATTTAATACACTCAAAAATCAGCATTAATTTGGGATTCAAAAAAAAATGAGTAGTGCTGTGTCAAGCCTGAAATGTTACTTTAAAAAAATACTGGGATGCTGATTTTTCAAAGTAAAGAGTCAAAAATCTATGCCACTACTTTAGGGTTGACGCGCCAGTAGGTTGAAACTATCTCACTACTCACTAACATACACTCTAAATTTTTTTTTAGTTAATAATTATTTGTGATTATTTCCCACTATGCTAGTAGGCTAGTTGGAAAATTTAAGTAATATATTTGAGGTGATTAATGCGTCAAGCAAGATTTTGGGCTATCGCTCCTTTTAGTCTACTAATTATTCTGGGAAAACCTTTACTTTCCCCTATAGTTGCAGCCGATCCGGTGTTTGTCAATTCTAGCTACATAAATGAAATCTTAACTAAGTCGGAAATTTTAGCCCAGGATACTTCATCTCCAGAAGAAAGTCCATCTTCAGAAACGACTCCCACTTCAGAGGAGAGTCCATCACCAGAAATTACACCCACTCCAGAAGTAACCCCACTACTAGAAACTACTCCCACTCCAGAAGAAAGTCCATCTTCAGAAACGACTCCCACTTCAGAGGAGAGTCCATCACCAGAAATTACACCCACTCCAGAAGAAACTCCATCACCAGAAATTACACCTACTCCAGAAGTAACCCCACTACTAGAAACTACTCCCACTCCAGAAGAAAGTCCATCACCAGAAACTACTTCCCCCACCCAAGAACAAGAAGTGATTTTAAAGCAAGAAGGAACACTGAGTGATGGTGACTTAGTGTTGCCATCCGATGAAAGTATTTATGATGAACATACTTTTGAAGGTACAGAAGGCCAAGTAGTAACTGTAACCTTAGAAAGTCCTGATTTTGATACTTATTTAGCAGTCTTTAGTCCGACTGGTGAACTACTTGGAGAACATGATGATGTTAATCAGAAAAATACAAACTCTGAACTAACAATTACCTTACCTGTTACAGGTAAATACCGTGTAATAGTTAATTCTTACGATAAAACAGGTAGGGGCGAGTATAATCTACAAGTAATTCAATCAGGGGAAACATCAGATTTATAAACCTGAAACAAGTTAATAGTTAATAGCTAATAGCTAAATAGGGTTTGCTGAAAAAGTCTTATGGGTGAGGGTAAGAGTCAGGAGTTAGGAGTCAGGAGTCAGGAGAAATGGGGGATTTAGAGGAGGCACGAGAAAGAATTATCCCTAGATTTTTCTGCCTCGCGTCAACCCAAAATCCTAACTTTTTGAGTTCCCTAGAACGAAAACCTTGTACTTTTTCAAGACATAAAAAGGCTAAAACCTTGATCTTTCAATCTTTTAGAATTAATCAGCAACCCCTGAATAAAGTCTCAAGACTAGCTACTAGAATTTCACCATACAATAAATAATACAAAGAAAACTATATTTTTCTAGCGTAAACCTAGCCAAGAAAACAAATCTTGATGAGTCAATAATTCCAATAATAATAAAATCACAAATCCTACCATAGCAAACCTGCCATTGATTCGTTCCGCATAAGTATTCCAGCCAAAAGCTGGTTCAGCTAGCTTGGCAGTTGTTATCTTTTTTTTAGGTTCTGATGTAGATAAAGGAGTAGAATTTTCCGACATAATTATTGATAGACTTTTTTGATATTATACTATTTCTCAAATGGATAAAATAACTAAATTTCCAATTTTATAAATTTCAGTAGGGAGTGATAGAGAATAGGCAATAGAAAAAAATAAATTTTCTATCTATTTAACGACCAGGTAGCGGTAAACAAGTAATGATTTTTCTAGTCTACTTTCTGACAATTAAAGGGATGTAGCAATTAATATCCTTACATATTTAGGACTACCAACGACCATTCGTAACTCTATGTAGGGTTTGGTGAATAAATTTTAAAGCCTTGATAGATAAAAGGTTTAAACTTTTGGGGTTAAAAAAATTGCATGATTTTCAGTTGAAAACTATCAAAAAGTTAGTATTTTGGGCAGAATAATAACAGAAAAATCAAGGGACAAATTATCTGACTATCTCCTATAATACTACTCTATATTCCGCCACTCGCCCGCTCCCTTACTCCTTAAAAAGACTTTTTTGGCAAGCCCTATTTAGGCATCAATATTTGAAGTAAAAATTTCCCCTCAAATTGAATTTTATTCTATTTCTGAGTGTTAACTCCTACAGCGCTTGCCATTTCCCGTCAGATACAGCAGGTTCCTAACTAACCAACGAACATACATACACATACAACTAGACTCTGTATAAATTCTAAGTTCTAAGTTAGAAATTCTCAAGTAGATTTCTTGTCCAAACCTTTCACTGATTCAATCAGCGATCGCACAGTTTTAGTTCCCTCAGAAGGTTCAAAAGTAAAAGGAAACTTACCTTTGGCCAACATTCTTAATCCCAAAGGACCTAAACTATATAAACCTTTAACATCTCGAAAATAGTTACCAACTACTTGAATACCAAATTTTCGTTCATCTATCCAACCTCCATCCTTAACCAAATCAATTAATACTTTTCGGTGGCGAATAGAACGACTAGCTTGTTGGTCTTTACGAGCGAGAACTTCTTGTTTAATTTTACCTATTTGATCCATAGGTGAAACTTCCATCGGGCAGACAGAATTACAATAATAACAACGGGTACAACCCCAAACTCCAGCAATATCAAGATTATATTTTTCTAATCTTTTTTCTGTTTGGTCGTCCCGTGAATCAGCCACCATTCTGTAAGCTTTCGCTAAGGCGTGTGGTCCAACAAAATTTGGATTAACTTCACGAGCATTACATTCAGAATAACAGGCTCCACAGAGAATACAATTACCTGTTTGATTTAGTTTATTTCGTTCAGTAGGAGTCTGTAAAAATTCCCGTTCTGGAATTTTTCGTGCTTTTGTACTTACATAAGGTTCAACTGTTTCTAGATTTTGCCAAAAGCTACTCATGTCTACTACTAAATCTTTAATCACTGGCATATTTCCCATCGGAGAAATAGTTATTTCTGGAATAGATTTGTCAGTAGTATTAGTATCATAATTATGATAATTATTAGTGGCTATTTTTTCTAGTCTAGCTAACTCATTTCCAATATTTTCTTTGCAAGCTAAAGCTGAACGACCGTTGATTCGCATTCCACAACTACCACAGATAGTATTTCGGCAGTTTTTGCGAAAAGCTAAAGTTCCATCTTGCTCCCACTTAATTCTATTGATGCATTCTAAAATTGTATTGCCTGCTTCAACGTCTAGGGTATAAGTTTGAACTTTGGGTTGAGTATTTTGATTCTGTCTAACAATATTAAAATTAACTTTCATAGATAATAATTTGAGAGATATTTGGTATTAGTTTAGTTAGGTTGGTTTACTTAAATAGTTAGAATTAGCTATTAATTTTTTTGTTTTTATATTATTTAACTTGCGTTCATATTTTCAACTCTTTTATCGAAAACAAAATCAATATGTATGTACTGGGTACAGCCTGGTATAAATACATGATTAAAGTTAAATACCCGCTCCGCCTTTATGGAGATTTTTTTCTCCTTTTTTTACTTATAACTTCTTATATTTCTAGTTGATTTTGCCAAGTTTTTCTAATCATCGGTATTGATTAGTTGTAATACTTTTAAGTAGCTAGGCATAATTAAATAGAAAACGCTCTGTGCTATAAAGTTTAAGTTTTCCTCAGATGAACTTCTTAGGTATTCTATAACTTTTTTTGCATACCTACTTATTAAAACTATAAAATCAACAAAAATGATTTAATTGTAGTAGATCCTCAGCTTGAGATTTAGATTTTGTTATATCTAGTTTACTTAAAAATCAAATAAAAATTAATAACGGCTTTAGAGAAGCTAGTAACTGAGCCATAAATCTAGTGTTATGAGCAGGAACACCTAACAGCTTTATAATTTTTGTCTTTATTTTATGTTGAATGAAAGGTAAGAAAAATTGACAAAGAAACAATATAATCCAACTATTAATATAGCACTCCTTGGCGAGGTTGTAAAAAAAATCTTGGAATCAGGAAACAAACAATAATCAGAAGGTCAGAATTGTGATAAAGTGCCTATATTTTTGACAAATCATTGAAAATGACTACCAAATTAGAAACAGTAATTTACAATAGTAAAAAAAGTCAATAAAACAATTAAATATTCTGGTAGCTAGACTAAATAATTAGAGTCAAACATAATGAGTGATGATATTATACCCCAACTGCCCAAAGCCCCTCTATCCCGCCGTGCAGCAGCATTCAGTATAGATGCCGGAGTGGTTTGGTTTCTCAGCGCCATAATTAGCAACAATTGGTTCACCTTCATTTTCTTTTTCGTGGTACTTTGGATAGCCATACGAGTGGTAATGGTCTACAAAAACCAAGGTCAGAGTCTAGGGCACTTTGCTCTAGATATGAAAGTTTTAGATACTAGATACCAGAGAACTCCTGGTATTCTAGAATTATCAAAGCGAGAAGGAATTTTAGCATTAGCCGGATCATTGGCCATGCTAGGTATGAGTAATTTGACATCTGGAAATGCTGCTGTGTTACTACTAATAATGCCCCTATTGTTAGACTTTACAGTAGCTTTGGTAGATATTGAAAGGTATCAGCAAGCCCTCCATGACAGAATATCCCAGACAATAGTAGTGGGAACTATGCGTGGTTACTCCCTAGATATTAAGCTTAGGTGGTTACTTGACGAAGCCAGGCGTTATATGAGAAAATAATAATTTGTGTTTAAGATTAATGGAAAGTGAAATATGGCGAAAGGAGTAAGAATTATTATTACACTAGAGTGTACAGAGTGTAGAACTAATCCTAATAAACGTTCACAAGGTGTTTCTAGGTACACAAGCACTAAAAACCGTAGGAACACAACAGCAAGATTAGAGTTGAAGAAATTCTGTACTCACTGTAATAGACATACAGTTCACAAAGAAATTAAGTAAAAATTCAGTGAGTATTAAACACATTAATTAAGTTAAGTAGCTCAAACGTCAACAAAAATAACTAACAAATAACTAGCAATGCCAAATTACTATCGGAAAAGAGTATCACCAATTAAACCAGGAGAACCTATCGACTATAAAGATGTCGAATTACTGAAGAAATATATTACTGAAAGAGGAAAGATTCTGCCAAGAAGAATCACAGGTTTAACATCTAAACAGCAAAGAGATTTGACAAAAAGCATCAAAAGAGCAAGATTAGTGGCATTGTTGCCTTACGTTAATAAAGAGAGCTGAAGTTCAGGGAGTTTGAGACTTGAGATGTTGGGAAAATTAGAAAAATTTTCATATATAAAACCCAACATGATTGCTCAAAAAATATGCATTTCTTGTGAGAGTTTAATGGAAAGCTAATTAATTGACAGTCAATTAGCTAGTTAGTAGAAATTTAGGGTAATTAAACTATAGAAAGTTATTATTTTATATAAAATTTTGCTCCGATAAAATAAATATCAAAGTTAATGGATAAAAACTTAAGTGTCAAAGTCTTTTATCTTTAAGCTGTTAGCTGGAATTATTATAAGTAGGTAGGCAAAATTAAACTTAAAATAATTACAACAAGTGCATTGACCAAAACTATTCTGACTTCTGTACAAGGGATTAGCGAATCGCCCCTACGACTCCTGAATCCTCTAATTCAAATAATTTTAATTATGACCGAAAAAATGAGGTCTTAAGCCTCCCCTTTTAAGGGGATGAAAAAATTAACTTCATTATTTGAAGCACCCGGGCTTTAGTCCGAGGTATTGTTAATGTTAGCGAAGCTCCTCTGAAAGAGGCAGTTCCTCCGCAGGAGGCTAACTGTTAAGGCAGTTCCGACCATAGGAGGCTAACTGAAATGATCGGGTACTCATAAAAGTTGTTGATAGACATATAATTTAGATGAACATATCAGTATCCGTGGGTGTGTTATGAGTTAGTTTTGAATTCAAAAAACTTATATAAACTCACTAATTATTACTGCAGTTAACAATTTTTTTATAGTGGTAAAAGTCTAGATTTAATTCAACTATATCACTATACTAAAAATGGTGCATATTTATGATGGAGCTTTCCCAACTAAATTATTAAAAATGATGAAAATGTAACCCAAGTCAATTAACATTGGGTAAATGCTCATACCTTTTATCCATGAAGTTGCACTTAATATAAAAGTGAAGATACTCAGTGTAATAAAGTATGAGCAAAAATTATTAAGCGCATTGTTAGAGAAAAATAGTATCAGAGTATAAAGAATAATTATAGTAAGCATTCAGCTTTTCCTGTAGAATACTACCTAAGTAGCTTTTATAAAGAATCAAGCAACTACTAAAGTAAGCTAATGACCTTGTTTATTCGTCAATTTTATTCTTCTTGGAGAATAGAGCAATCCTAAATAGGTCTCAGGTACTCAAAAAGTAAATAAAAAAACTGAAACTTCCAACTGTTGCCTTCTAGAGCTGTTGCCTAAAAAGCAGTAATATTTTTGCCAATAAAATAGGATTGCTATAATTTCTTCTTCGATGTGATAATGAGTTAACTAATAGCTTAACTAAAATAGCTATTAATCAAAGTTCATCTGGTAGAAAATACCTAACGGCTGAATACTTACAGAATCTCAAACAATATTATAGAAAAACCACAACCTAGACAAAACTAAAGAAAACTTACACAATATAAACTATTTAATAAAGTGGAGAAGGGAAAACTAATAGAATTTAGACTGCACGGAGAACGGCGACTAGCTGTGGCAGAACGTCCTGACGGTAAAAAAAACTGGGTCGTCGTAGAAGCAAATGGTAAGTCTAATAGTATACCCCCAAAACAAATAAGTTATCAAGTAGCAGGAGAAAATTACAAATCATCAGAAATTCCCCAATTTCTTCAGGAAGTAGAAACCTATCTAGACCCTTCTAGTCTAGAAATAGCATGGGAACTTCTAGTAGAAGAAGCAGAAACAGTAAATCCAGCAGAAATGGCACTATTGCTATTTTCAGAACAAACACCAAGCCAATGTTACGCAGCCCATATATTATTATCAGATGATAAACTCTACTTTAAGCAAAAAGGCGATCGCTACGAACCCCGCCCCGTAGCCCAAGTAGCAGAAATCAAACATCAACAAGAAGTCCAAAAGCAACGAAAACAAGAACTAGAAAACTTTTTACTTCGAGTCCATAACCGACTAGCAGGAGAAGAAGTAAACTGGGAACAAAGTGATTATAATCGCCTAGACTCCATAGAAAAATTTGCCACCCACGGAGAAGAAACCTCCCATCGTAACCAGGCAATGGAGACCTTGGCTATCTTAGAACTACCAGAAACTTCAGAAGCAGCATTTAAACTATTAGTGGATCTAGGTATATGGAGCGAGCATGAAAATCTATATCTGCGACGTAGCCAGATCCCAACACATTTTTCTACCAAGGTACTAGAAGTGGCCAAAAGCTGCCTGCAATCCCTCCCACCAGATCCAGACACAAACCGTTTGGACTTAACCCATCTCAAAGTCTATACAATTGACGACGAAAGTACGCGAGAAATAGATGATGGCCTGAGCATAGAATTTTTAGAAGATGGTCAACAACGGATATGGGTGCATATAGCTGACCCTACTCGTTTACTGACTCCTGGTGATGAGTTAGACCTAGAGGCCAGACGCAGAACCACTACTCTATATTTACCTACTGGTATGGTTCCTATGTTTCCCTCAGAGTTGGCAACAGGACCAATGAGTCTAATTCAGGGACAAATTTGCAGCGCTCTGAGTTTTGGCATTCTTTTAGATGAAACTGGGGCAGTTATAGATTACACAATTCATGCCAGCTTAATCAAGCCAACCTACCGCCTGACTTATGATGATGTGGATGAAATGCTACAGTTAAAGATTAAGCCAGAACCAGAAATTCATGCTCTGAATGATTGGGCTAAACAAAGATTTAAGTGGCGACAGTCACAAGGCTCAATTAGTATCTATATGCCAGAGTCGGTAATCAAGGTTAAAAATGAAGGAGAAGAAATAACAGTAGAGGTTTTGGATGATTCACCATCAAGGCAGTTAGTAGCAGAGATGATGATTTTAGCAGGAGAAGTGGGCGCAAAATATGGTCAAGAACATAATCTTCCTCTACCTTACCGCAGTCAACCTCAACCGGAACTGCCACCAGAGTCAGAACTAATGTTGTTGCCAGCGGGGCCGGTTCGTTCTACGGCTATGCGTCGATGTATGCCTAAAAGTGAGATGGGTACTATACCTGCTCGTCACGCAAGTTTGGCTTTAGAAACTTACGTTCAGGTTACTTCTCCCATTCGACGTTATAGCGATCTATTAGCCCACTTCCAGATTAAGGCTAATTTACGAGGAGACCCGTTACCTTTTACTCCAGACCAGATGCAAGAAATGGTGATGAGTTTAGTTCCTGCGGTGAAAGAAGCTTCTAGTGTAGAAAGGTTTACTAACCGTTATTGGGGTTTGGAATATTTACGACGTAATTCTGATGAAGTTTGGCAAGCTTTGATAATTCGGTGGTTGAAAGAAGAAATTAATTTAGGGTTGGTGTTGTTGGAAGAGTTGGGGTTAGAGTTGGCAATGCGGTTTGGTAGATCGGTTGAAGTGGGCGATCGCTTGGAAGTAAAGGTTGCCTATGCTGACCCTCGTAAGGATGAGATTGTATTTCAAGAAATAATTTCGAGCGTGGCAGAAACAGCTACTAATTAAGCAAATCAAAACTCAAAAGTCACAATTTAACAACTTGGATTTGGCTTCATAGTCCCTTCGGGACGACTTAGCTATCTATCCCACAGTCTTTTGCTCTATAAGTAATAGTCGGAAAAATTTCATTATCTATCTACATCCGGGTGTGCTTCAAGAAATGAAATTACTATTGCTCTATACGCAATAGAAGAGAAAATTCCTACTAGCCATCTACATCCGGCGTGTACTTGAGAAAATGAAATTACTATTTCCCTATACGCAATAGAAGAGAAAATTCCCACTAGCCATCTACATCCGGCGTGTGCTTCAGGAAATGAAATTACTATTGCTCTATACGCAATAGAAGAGAAAATTCCCACTAGCCATCTACATCCGGCGTGTGCTTCAGGAAATGAAATTATTCTGAGTGTGTAAGTAATATCATGTCCGGTTGAATAGTTATAAATAAATGAGGGAGGAGACAGGAGACAGGAGACAGGAGTCAGGAGGGAAGAGAGGAGAAGAAAGTATAAAAAGAAGAAAGTTTTTTTTATCACTGATTATCCGGACATGATAT
>JBCDJM010000081.1:0-26864 GCA_038747755.1 Cyanobacteria bacterium P01_H01_bin.35 | reverse complement strand
ATTGTTGGCGCACAGGCATTAATGAATGTTTTGGACGGAGAAAGATATAAGACTTTGAATAAAGAATTTGTTGATTTAGTTAATGGCAAGTACGGAAAAATTCCAGGAAAAATAACCCCAAAACTTCTTAAAAAAATTGATAAAAATAATTAGTAGACTTAAGAAACATTTAAGTTGCAATTTTTAAACTATATAGGAGTTTGATTGAGGTTGTATAAAAAATACTTAGAGAATTGGGTAATAAGGAAAAGCAAACAGGAAACATAGGGTAAAATTTCAGACTAGATTATCTATTTTGGAATTTTTGGCAAATTTTTTGGCAAATTATTTAATACTATCTAACTTTCATATATCCAAATATTACAACAATCAAAATCAATGATTCTCAACTTAGCTAAACTACTAAGCAAGCAGTATACATATAATGAAAACAGTTCAATTATTTAGAAACAATTTGTGACTACTACACCCTTAAATCCAACCTCAACTCAACAACCTGATGGCCTGGGTAGATTTGGCCAATTTGGCGGCAAATATGTTCCAGAAACATTAATGCCAGCCCTATTTGAACTAGAAGCAGCCTACAAAAAATACAGTCAAGATGCTACTTTCCAAGAAGAACTCAAGCAACTCCTAGGAGACTATGTAGGTCGTCCTAGCCCTCTTTACTTCGCTGAACGTCTGACCGCTCATTATGCCAGACCAGATGGTACAGGGCCACAAATCTACCTGAAACGGGAAGACCTGAACCATACTGGAGCGCACAAAATTAATAATGCTTTAGCTCAAGCTCTATTAGCTCGGAGGATGGGCAAAAAACGCATTATTGCTGAAACAGGTGCAGGTCAACATGGTGTTGCGACTGCTACGGTTTGCGCTCGGTTTGGCTTGGAATGCGTGATTTATATGGGCGTTCACGATATGGAACGTCAAGCTCTAAATGTCTTTAGAATGCGACTACTGGGGGCGGAGGTACGATCAGTAGAAGCTGGCACGGGTACTCTCAAAGATGCGACTTCGGAAGCTATTCGCGACTGGGTGACAAATGTGGAGACAACTCATTATATTCTGGGTTCGGTCGCGGGTCCTCATCCTTACCCGATGATGGTGCGTGATTTTCATGCTATCATTGGGGTGGAAACCCGCGCTCAATGTTTGGAAAAGTGGGGTGGTTTACCTGACATTTTGATGGCTTGTGTTGGTGGGGGTTCTAATGCGATGGGTTTATTCCATGAGTTTATGAATGATTTGTCGGTGCGGATGATCGGTGTGGAAGCTGCTGGCGAAGGAGTTAATACAAATAAGCACGCTGCCACTCTGACTCTTGGACGTGTGGGTGTGTTGCATGGGGCGATGAGTTATTTGTTGCAGGATGAGGAAGGTCAGATAATAGAACCCCATTCTATTAGTGCTGGTTTAGATTATCCTGGAGTAGGCCCTGAGCATAGCTTTTTGAAGGATAGTAATAGGGCTGAATATTATAGTGTGACTGACAAGGAAGCGGTTGATGCTTTTCAACGTTTGTCTCAGTTGGAAGGTATTATTCCGGCGCTGGAAACTGCTCATGCGATCGCCTATTTGGAAACTCTTTGCCCACAGTTAAGTGGTAGTCCGCGTATTGTGCTTAACTGTTCCGGACGTGGGGATAAGGATGTGCAAACGGTAGCGAAGTTCTTGGAAGGGTAATATCAAATCTGGTAGCATTTTTGTTATTCAGTAGGGGGGATTTCCTAACGGAATCCTCCGCAAACGCTAATCTCCCCTACAACATCTACCATTCGTCCCGACGACATCTAATATAAAATCCGGTTGAACAGTCGTCATCGCGACCGACAGGGTTTGCGAAGCAGTCCGGAACGGATAGCAATCTCCTAAAATCTTGAGATTGCTTCCTTCCACTCCGTTCCAGTCGCAATGACTTATAATAATTATCCGAATTTGATATTATTAGGACTTATGCACTACAACTTATTTCCGTCATTGCGACCGACAGGGAAGCAATCTCAAGCCTAGTTTTTCGTACTTTATGGGTAAGTTCTGTTTTCAGCAAGTTAGGACTTACACAGACAAACTCAGAAACAGGGTTTTTGCTTAGATATCTATTATAAAAACAAACATTTCTCATAAAAACCCGGTTTCTTTGCCTACCCAATATATTAACTTATGAATCATAAACATTTAAAACAAATTTTCTGGATTCTGACAATATTTTTGAGTAGTTGTAATTATCAAAAATTAATCGAAAATTTGCCAGAAATGCCAGAAATTAACAATCCCAGAAAAACTCCTATTTCTAGACCAAATGTAACAGTTTCACCTGATGTTAGTAGGTTGAAAAAATCTGTATTTGCCCAAATAAATCAATATCGAAAATCTCAGAATTTGCCTCCTCTAGAATGGGATAGTACGATTGCTCAACAAGCTGCAATTCATGCTCAAGAAATGGCAAGTGGAGAAGCAAATTTTAGCCATGATGGATTTAAAGAAAGAGTAGAAGTAATTAGTCAAAAGATTACTTACAGAGGTGCTGCTGAAAATTTGGCTAATAATTTTGGTTATAGTAATCCTGGAGAACAAGCTGTTATTGGTTGGATTAATAGTCCCGGTCATCATAAAAATATGATAGGTGACTATAATTTAACTGGTATTGGTATTGCTAAAAATTCTGAGGGAATGTATTACTTCAATCAAATTTTTATTAAGACAAGATAGTCAGCTATCAGCTATATTAAAAATTGAGATTAACTTTATATAAATATCAAGAAAGTCAAGGGTCTTGGTTTCAAGTGAATCCAATATTAGCAGAATTGGGAAATTTAATCTAAGGGAGCGTAGGTTGGGTTGACACAGGAAACTCAACAGAGAATATATCATAGATTGCCACGGGGGGTTTTAAAATTTGACAAACTGATTTTACAACTATTTCCCTTGCAATGACATAATGAAAGTTATAGCGCTTTTCATTAACATAGAATACAACTATCAAATTATATTAATGCTGTAGTCTACCTTTGTGAAAACTGCTATAATTTGTCATTGCGAGGCGTTAATCTTAACAGTTAACCTTTCGGAGAAACCATGAAACTAGCCGAAGCAATCTCAGATTTTTACAGGGAATTTGAACAGTTTACTTGTCATTGCGATTTGATTCATTTAACTAGTTAAGATGTCTAAAAAAACGTTTTTCCCTATGATTTTGACAGAATTTATATAAATGGTGTATTATAGTCAAGGTATATAAATTATACCAAAAAATTAGTGACATTTTTTTTCAATAAATAATAAAGTTAGGAGAATATAAACAATGATTGAACAAGAAAATGAGCTGAAAAAAATTTTAGACAACTTATCTGCTCCAAATATTGCCGTGATTGGGTTGACAGGAGTTGGTAAAAGTTCTTTAATCAATGCAATTTTTGGCAGTAACATAGCTACTACTGGTGCTGGTAGGGCAATAACTAATCAATATACCAAGTATTCTCCTAATGCTTTTGATATAGATTTACCAGTAAATTTGTACGATTCACCAGGTTATGAACCAGGTTATGAGCAAGAAGCTTTTGTCAAAAACACAATTGATTTTTTGAAGGAGAAAAATCGCCAAGGCAAAGAAGAACAAATCCATCTTATTTGGTATTTAATAAGTGCTTCAGCAGCAAGATTAACGCAAGTTGATATAAATATTCTTGGAGAAATTAATCACAATCATATTCCAGCAATTATTGTTCTTTCCAAATGTGATATTGCTCAACCAATTCAGAAAGATCAACTCAAAAAGGCAATTGAAACAACAGGCTTTAGTAAGGTGTATAAAATAGTTGAAGTTGCTGCCGACCCCTTAACTTTACCTAATGGAATGCAAATTTGCGAACCTTTTGGTATGAAAGAGTTAGTTGATTTAACAACAGATAAGTTACCAGATAAAATTTTTAAGGATGCTTTTATTGCAGCTCAAATAGTAGATATTGAATCTAAAAGAAAACTGGCATGGAAATACATTAGAGAATCTTCATTTGCTTGTTTCGGTGTAGGAGCAACTCCTATCCCCCTAACTACTCCTGCTGCAACAATAGGAGCATTAAGCTATATGTATAATCGAATTATAGCTGTATATGGTCATACTAACTTGAGTTTATTACAAGCAATATTGGGAATAACTTTAGGAGGTGTAGTGACACTTGTAGTTAGTGGGGCTATCGATCTATTTAGCTGGACTATACCAGGGATTTCAATTCTTACGGGGGGAAGTGCAGCACTATTTACCGCAGCATCTGGAATAGCGTTTACAAAAACTTGTGAGAGACTAGCTATAGAAAAGTTAACTGGTACAGAAACTGAGATTAAGCAAAAAATAAGGGAAGTTTTCCAAGAAGAATTTAAAAAGTTATCAACTATACGAATTTCTACACCAAATGATTTAGATAAAGTGGGAAGAGATTTTGTTGAGCATAAAATGTAATCTTCTTAAGAATTTTCCTGGCAACTGAGTTTATTTGCGTAAATCCTAATTTTGACAGGACTGAGGCAAATCTGCTATAAATAGCGTATACTAATCTATTAGTAAAATTCTATCTTTTCTAAAAATTAAGGGCTTTTCTAAAAATTAAGGGAGCGTATAAATAATGACTGACTATGAAGAACAGTTAAAAAATTATCTAAAGAATTTACCTTCTCCAAACATTGCCATAATTGGATTGACAGGGGTTGGTAAAAGTTCTTTAATCAATGGAATTTTTGGAACAAATATGGCTACTACTGGTAGTGCTCTTCCAACAACTACTAAATATTACCCATACCCTCTTAAACTTGATGAAAAAGAGAGACTATTTAAAAAAACACTACTAAATGTGTACGACTCACCAGGTTATGAACCAGGACTTGGGGATGATTTTATGAAAGAAACATTTAATTTTTTGGAGGATAAAAGTCGCTTAGGTAAAGAAGAACAGATTCATATTGTTTGGTATATAATAAGTGCTTCTGCAGCAAGATTAACGCAAGCTGATAAAGATATTATCGATAAAATTAATGAAAACAATATTCCGGCAATCATTGTTCTTTCTAAATGCGATATTGCTAAACAAGAACAGAAAGATGAAATCAAAAATGCAATTGCAGCAGCCAAATTTAGTAAGGTATATGAAATTGTTGAAGTTATTGCCGATCCCCTAACTTTACCTAATGGAGAGAAAATCTGCAAACCTTCTGGTATGAAAGAGTTAGTTAATTTAACAACAGATAAGTTACCAGATAAAATTTTTAAGGATGCTTTTATTGCAGCTCAAACAGTAGATCTTAAACCTAAGAAAGAACTGGCATGGCAATACATTAGTGAAGCCTCATGGACATGCTTTGCTGTAGGAGCACTTCCTATCCCTTTAACTGCTCCTACTAGCGCAGTAGCAGCATTAGGCTATATGTATAATCGAATTATTATTGTATATGGTCATACTAACTTGAAATTATTACAAGCAATATCAGGAATAACTTTAGGGGGTATGTTCATGCTTTTTGTTGATGGAGTGATTGACCTATTTAGCTCGATGCTGGGAATTTCTATTCTTACAGGGGGTGCTGCTGCAACATTTACTGCAATCTCTGGAATGGCATTTACCAATACTTGTGAGAGACTAGCTATCGGTGAACTAACTGATACAGTAAATGATATCCAGCCAAAGTTAAGAGAAATTTTTAAAGAAGAATTTGAAAAGCTATCAACTATACGAATTTCTACACGAAATGACTTAGATAAAGTGGGAAGAGATTTTATTGATAACTAGAACGCTAGATTTAAGTATTTTGAAAGCTATGAATAATGAAAAGTTGTCAAAGAATCCAGGGAATGGCAAATTCTCAATTACTCTAGGGCAATTAATGGTTCTTCCTCTAATATTAGTACCGATAATCTTTATAGTTAATGATTATGTAAGATTAAGATATCGAGTTCAGCAACTTGAGGATAAACTGAAAACAACAGATGAATTAACAGAGCGAGTTCAGCAGCTTGAGGATAAGCTGAAAAGATTTGAGACAGGTGGAACTATTAAACCTAAATTTAAGGATTTTAACCCTTAGTAAATATTTATATATATCCTACATATAAATTATGAAAGCAACAAACAAAAAACTAACGCTTAGAACTATAATAATTCCCTTATTTTCTCTTTTTGTTATATTGATCATATTAATTTATTTGATAGTAGGCAAACAACCTAATCAGATCCTGAATAAAAATCAGTGCAACAACGAACTGACTGGTGATAGAAATCAAGCAGTGCTTATCTATGAATCTTGCAGAAAAGTTATTGATTCAACTGATAATATATCCACATTAAATTTAGCATATAAAAATGCTGGACGGGCTTTTTTCGTAATATGGGATCAATCTAGTCAGGAAGTCAAAGATAAAAAGATGAATCAAGTGATTAACAAGATAAAACGTTACTTTTCAGTAGCTGAAGAGGCTAATCAAAAAGATCCACAAGCTAAATTTTATTCAGCTTATATGAAAGATTTTGATGATTTTGTAGAAACTCCAGAAACCCTAGATTGTTTACCTGCTAGTGAACGCTATCAAGAAGCAATTCAACTTTATAGAGAAGGAGATAATATTGAATCTGTAGGGAAAGATTTTTTTGCAGTCTTGGAATTAGGTCATTTTTTGGTTAGTCGAGATGCAAATCAAGTATCGAACTTAGGCGATGAATATTGGGATAATCTAAATGGGTATCAAAAAGCCGTAGAATTGTATAGAAAACTTCAGGTTTCTGACAAAGACGCTAATTATATAGTCCTCTTGGATAAAGGCAAAGCCTATTTCTTAAATCGGAATTATCCAGGGGCACGAAATTCATGGGAAGAAGCCTTAAAAATAGAACCACGGGATTACCAAATTAAATACTATATAGGTAACTCGTGGGCGTTGCAAGGAAAGTATGATGAAGCTATTAAGAGATATGACAAAGTGACAGAAGATCCAAATATAGGAGAAGATTATGAAGCGTTGAGAAATTCAGGCTTTGCTTATTATATTCTCAACAACTATGAGAAAGCTAAAAATCGTTTTGAAAGGGCTCTTAAAATACTAGGTCAGCGCGGTACAGTAAGTCAATCAGATATCGAATTTATAGAAAGATACCGAAATAAAATTAGAGATTGGCAATGTGACCAAGGTAATTCTCTTGATACAGTTTGTTATCAAGAAGATAAAACTCGAAGACTTGTTAAAAATGATATAACAAGAAAAGGTATTTTGACCAGTGTCTACACAGTTCATAGAAAAGATAAACCTACAGATCCATTCATTGACATTGAACATGATAGTTTTTATAAGTGCCGAATTAAACCAGAGTTCTAATTATTTTGTATCTGAGAATATCCGGAATAAATTTCTATTTAGAGCATAAGTAATCATAGTTTGAAAGTGTCCTTCAAGCACTCTGGAAAAATGATAAAACAGGACTTATATCAAATTCGGGGCATTAGTTACTGTAGTCATTGCGACTGGAACGAAGTGGAAGGAAGCAATCTCCTAAACCCCTGAGATTGCTTCGCTGTCGCTCGCAATGACAGAAATACCTTTTTTTGCCTAAGTCCTATAAAATTTATAGAGTTGCAAAGGTGGGTTTCCAATGTCTCAACTATTTACCAACAATTTTCCAGTCTGTAGTCGTCGCCGACTATTGCAACTAAGTTTAGCAGGTATAGGTATTACGGGGACGACTGCAGCAGGGTTACAAATTCTGCGCTCTCAGCTAAATTCACCTGTGAAGATACCGCCAATTTCTGAAGAGGATAACTCATGGGAAAACTATCCCGGTTTCGGTCCGATGAATACATTACGAGACTTTGACTATGGTACGACCACTCACGAAAACGGACGCCCTGTCAGAGAATTTCACATAAAAGCAAGCGTTACCAAAACTCAACTGAATGAGAACGTATCCTTCAATACTTGGAATTTTAACGATCAGGTTCCCGGTCCGACATTAAGAGCAGTAGAAGGCGATCGCGTGCGAGTAATTTTTCATAACCAAGATACCAACGCTCATAGCATTCATTTTCATGGCATTCATCCTGCGGAAATGGATGGTGTCACCCCAATAGGTAAAAATAAAAAAACTATCTATGAATTTGATGCCAAATCTTATGGCGTTCACCTCTATCACTGCCATATTAGTCCTGTAAACCGCCATATAGGAAAAGGACTGTATGGAATGTTCATTGTAGATCCACCAAGAAAGCGATCGCCAGCAGACGAGATAGTTTTAATCATGGCAGGATACGATACTAATGAAGACTTAAAAAGCAATGAACTATATACTTTTAATGGTTTACCTGATTACTACAAAAAACATCCCATCCCAATTTATCAAAATCAGTTAGTGCGATTGTATATACTGAATATGATCGAGTATGATGCTGCCGTAAGCTTTCATATTCATGCCAATATGTTTAAAGTTTATCCCACAGGACGGACTATGAAACCAGCTTTTGAAACAGATATAATTACGATGGGAACTGCCGAACGACATATTTTAGAATTCGCGTATCCCTATCCAGGTGAATATATGTTTCATCCCCATCAAGACGTAATTGCTGAGAACGGTTGTATGGGAAAATTTTCAGTTATTGCTAGAAGTAATACCAATTTGTTAAAGATATAGAAAAGTTGAATCCCCCCAAACCCCCTTCATAAGGGGGTGGGAGCTGAAGGATTCAGGTTTAGCGCAACTTTATTAAAATGGTATAAGTAAACTTATTCAAAAATAAACATTATGTATAAGCAACTAAAATTCCTTTTGATTTCTATCTCGATTTTAATCTTGATCGTTAGCTGTAATCTTGGTAATTCCAACTCTAGCGGAGAATTAGAGCAAGATGATATATCCGAGTTAATTGCCGAGGAAAATTACACAAATATAGATTATATAACAGACCTTGGTTTAATGCGTGGTCATCTGATAGCAGCTACAGAATTGTTAGATACAGGAAGTCCTGCTCAAGCACAGCATCACTTATATCATCCTTTAGAAGAACTTTACGATCTAGTTGAACCAACATTGCAAAAGCAAGGTATTGATACTGAAAAATTTCGTAAAAGTTTAGACAAACTCTATGACACAGCGAGATTTGAACCTTATAGTCAAGCAAGAAAAGATAGACTTTCGGAAGCGGTGGAAAATATCCAATCGGCAATTGACGCATTCTTTGATAAAAACCCTCAGTCTCCTGAATTTGTGGAGAAAGTATTTGTGAGGATTTTAGAAACATCAGCAGAAGAATACGGAGCGGGAATTGGAGTAAATTGTAAAATTATTGCCCCGATAGAATATCAAGACTCTTATGGTTTTGTTAGATATGTAGAAGAAGTTGTGACAGAAGGTTCAAAAGCTCGTTGGGTATCTGATGGAACACGACAAAAATTTCAACCTATTGTGCAAAAGTTTTTATTAGCTTGGTCTCCAGACGAACCTCCAAAAAATACGAGTAATAATAATCCTGATTGTTCTGTTTTACTATCTTCAAAGGGAAATCAAGCGTCTGTGTATCCCCCTGAGTATCCTGTGATGACAGGTGAGGAAGTATCTAGTTTGGTTAAGAACATTTCGATACAATAGGTTTCCACTGCTAAGGTTTTACCTTCCCTTGTTGTATTGGTGAAGCAAAAACTTTTTTTGTATAAAATTCGTTTGCTTCGGATGTAAATGGCGATATAGCTGCCGCTAGGCTCCGCCAACGCCAGTTTTGGCTATAATAAAAAATAAACCTTTTCAACTTTTCCTGAAAACCAATGAACAAAACTCAAACCCAACTACCCACAGACACTTGGATAACAGCAACCTGGCAAGAATATATCCAAATTATTGAAGACCCAAGTTACGAAAAAGCCAAAAGTTACTACAACAACGGAAAATTTAGAATCGAAATGTCACCAGGATACAGGCATGGCAAAGACCACATGGTTATTATTACAATAGTTAACTTATTTGCGATGGCAAAAAACATCAAGGTAGATGGCATAAATGAGTGTATTTATCGCAAAACTGGACTTCGAGCAGCTCAACCAGATGCTTCCTTTTATGTTGGAGAAAATGCAGATGTAATTCCAGCGGAAACATCTATAATTAACTTAGATATTTATCCTCCACCAAACCTAGTCATTGAAGTTGCCAATACTTCCCTTGCTGACGATAAAGGGGAAAAACGTATGTTGTATGAAGCAATGAATGTTGGTGAATATTGGATAGTTGACGTGCAGAATGCAGAAATTATTGCCTTTGCAATTGCCAATGGAGGTAGTCAAAGAATTAACCAATCTCAAGTTTTGCCTGGTTTAGCCATTTCTTTATTGCAAGAAGCACTACAACGCAGTCGTCAAGAAAATCAAGCTCAAGTTTACACTTGGTTATTCAATCAGTTTCAGTCGTAGAATTTGCCAAGATGGAGCGATCGCTAATTTTGCCTACAATATAAAATATACTTTTCCCACAAAACCCATGAACAAAACCCAAACACAAATACCCACAGACACTTGGATAACTGCAACTTGGGAAGAATATATCCAAACCATTGACGACTCAAGTTACGAAAAAGCCAAAAGTTATTACAACGAAGGAAAATTTAGAATCGAAATGTCACCATTAGGATACCAGCACGGTAGAGACCATGCACTTATCATCACAGCAATTAATCTATTTGCTGGAGCCAAAAACATTAACGTCAACTGTATAGATAATTGCACTTACCGCAAAACAGGATTTCGAGAAGCTCAACCAGACATTTCCTACTATATCGGAGAAAATGCAGATGTAATTCCTCCCGAAACATCTATTATTGACCTAGATATTTATCCTCCACCAAATCTAGTTATAGAAATTGCCAATACTTCCCTAGCAGACGATCTAGGGGAAAAGCGTTTGTTGTATGAAGCAATGAATATTGCTGAATATTGGATAGTTGATGTACAGAAGGTAGAAATTATTGCCTTTGCCATTGCCAATAGAGGTAGTCAAAGAATTAACCAGTCTCAAGTTTTACCTGGTTTAGCAATTTCTTTCTTAGAAGAAGTGCTACAACGCACTCGTCAAGAAAATCAAATCCCAATTTACACTTGGTTATTCAGTCAGTTTCAATAGTAGGGAGTAGGGAGTAGGGAGTAGGGAGTAGGGAATAGTGGATTGTTTCATCTTAAATGTTGCAATAGGAAATTGCTCTGAGATTGCTTCACTATCGTTCGCAATGACTATTCTAATATACTGTTTTAGCTGAAACAGTCCACTACAAATTTCTTCTAAATTCTAAATTCTGACTTTACTTCAAATGAGCAATAGTCACCCCACTACCCCCATCACTCTTACCAGCTAATTCAAAACGTTCCACCAAAGGATTTTCCTGCAAAAATTCATGGATACCCTGCCTCAACTTACCAGTACCTTTACCATGAATAATCCACAATAAACCATATTCGATCGCCTTCGATAACGCCCGATCGACTTCAATTTGAGCATCCGCCACCCGACTCCCACGAACATCAATACTATTTTGAGAAGTACGAACAGCTAAACCACTAGAAGTAACTTCTGGTTTAGTTTCCTTAGACTTACCTTCTGATTTTTTAGTCTTTTGAGACTCTACATTTTTACTCTTCTTAAAAGACTCTACCTTCTCACCATCAAGAGACTCAACCTCTACTAAATTAACTGTCATTTTCATTATCCCAAACTTAACAGTTAACTCATCATTTTCATTAGGAGCAGTCAAAACCTCCGCAGTTTGCCCAATTTTCGGAATTCTAATGCGATCCCCTTCCTTTGGCATAAAACCAGGTTTCTTGGGTGGAGGAGTACGAGAAGGCAAATATTTTTCAGAAATTTCATTAATAGTATTAGTAGCTTTCTGAGCATTTCTAGCAGTTAGAGGACCCTGTTGCAATTTCCGAATTACTGTCGCTATTTCTGCTTTTGCTTCAGCAATTTTTTCCTGTACCGCCACTTCTTGCGCCAACTTTAATTCCCGTTCCCGTTCCTTCAAAGTAGCAGCTTTTCTGGCAACTTCCTGATGCAAAAATTCAGTTTCTTGTAATAATTCAGATGCTTCTTTTGCCTTAGTTTCTTGTTTTTGTCTTTGCTCTTCTAAACCCGCAATTACCTGATTTACATCCTCAGAATCTCCACCAACATAACTTTGCGCTCTATCAATAATATCCTGTTTTAAACCTAATCTACCAGCAATAGTCATGGCATTAGACCGCCCTGGAATTCCCCAAAGTAGACGATAAGTTGGTTGTAACGAATTAGTATCAAATTCTACTGAAGCATTTTCAAATCTTTCATCTTCATATTTGAGAGCTTTTAGTTCTCCAAAGTGAGTAGTTGCTACTGTTAATAATGCGTTATCTGCCAAATGTTGCAATAGAGAAATTGCCAAAGCACTACCTTCAGTCGGGTCTGTACCAGCACCAACTTCATCTAACAAAACAAGAGTAGGTGATAAACGAGAATTTTCCAAATTTTCATCTACAGAGAAATAGAAATAATCAACTTCTGAATTATTTTCATCCTCAGAAAAATCATCAACATCTATTATTTTTGGCTTTTGAATTCTAAGTTTTAACTTATTTTTATCCTCAGAAAAATCATCAATATCTATTTCTGACTTCTCCTCTCCATCTTCTGACTCCTGACTCCTGACTCCTGACTCCTCTCCATCTTCTGACTCCTGACTCCTGACTCCTGACTCCTCTCTATCTTCTGACTCCTGACTCCTGACTCCTGACTCCTCTCCATCTATAGATTCCAAAATTCTAATAATTCGCCGAATATGACCAGAAAAAGTAGATAAACTTTGCTCTAAAGACTGCTCATCACCAATATCAGCTAATATTTGCTCAAACCAAGGCAACTCTACAGGATCATTCGCAGGAATAAACAACCCCACTTTTGCCATTAGTGCAGCTAATCCCAGAGTTTTCAGAGTAACAGTTTTACCACCAGTATTAGGGCCAGTAATTGCTACAACTCTGACTGGCGGTCTAACATTTACATCAACAGGTACTACCGAATTCCCTTCTTCATGCTGCTGTTGCCATACCAACAACGGATGCCGCAATTGACGCATCGTCATTGGTTGATCGGAGTCGGGGTTAGTAAATTGAGGTGGGTTAGCTCCCAACCATAAACTATAACGAGCGCGAGCTGTAGCCAAATCAATAATAGTAGCGATCGCCAACAACTGCTCCAAATCTTCCTTAACCTCTGCCACCTGCTCAGTCAAAGCTTGCCGAATAGCTTCCTCTTCTCTTTGAGCTTGACGTTGCACTTGTCGCATTTGATTATTAAGGTTGACAACCGCATTAGGTTCAATGTATAATGTAGAGCCTGTCGTAGATGTATCGTGAACAATACCAGGAACAGCATCCTTTTGAGGGGCCTTCACAGGAATTACAAAGCGATCGCCCCGTTGAGTAATAATAGGTTGTTGAATGGCATTAGCTTTGCTTTGTAAAATTCTACGGAGGATAGTATCAATGCGATCGCGAAGATGGTGTATTTTTTCCCGAATTCCTGCCAGTTTAGGACTAGCTCTATCCGTCACATCCCCTCTATCATCTATACAACGGTGAATTTCTTGTTCTAATTCTGGATAAGTCCGTAACTCAGCTACCAATTCTGGCAAAACAGACAACTCATATTCTGACTCATAACCATCAATTGTCCGACGCAACTTACGAACTCCAGCCAGAGTTGTAGCAATAGCTAAAAGTTCACCTCCAGAAAGTATACCACCCAATTCTGCCCTTTCCAGAGAATCACCAATATCTTCAATCCCGTCAAAAGACAAACCCTGTGCGATAAGAGTTTCTAATTTATATACTTCCTGAGTTTGGGCTAATAACCTTATTGTCTCCGCCCTTGTTGACGGAATTTGTAAACGATGAGCAGCAATTGCACCTAATTTAGTTGCTGTAAAAGTGGCCAGATGTTGACACAAGCGAGGCCATTCTAGTAATTCTAAAGTCTCGGACTGAATCAAAGCTTATTTATTAAGGATTATGAACTATGAAATATATGATACTACAATTATTAAAATTGTGTTTGGAAACCTCTAAAACAATATAGTTAGAGTTTGCGAGTTCTGTCCTGGATAAAATTATTTATACAACCTATTTGGGATAAGTGGCGGGAAAATAGAGATAGAGGGGGAGGGTGAGAAGGGTAGGAAGTGTGGAAAGTGTCAGGAAATGGGGACATTTTTCTACTTTATTTCCCCTATTGTATTTCTCAACCTCCTGACTTCTGACTTCTGACTCCTGACTCCTTTGCCAAAAACCCTTACCTTTGGGGAGATACTAAATTGCTTCTAGAAATTTTGCTTACGTCTGCAATTAGCGACTGACTCCACTAATCCCAGAGCAATAAAATTACTCAACAAAGCCGATCGCCCATAACTAAGTAAAGGTAGTGGGATACCAGTGACAGGAGCCAAACCAATATTCATACCAATATTTACAAAAACTTGGAATATCAACATTGATAATACTCCAATGGCTATAAGAGAACCAAAATTATCTTGAGCAGTCTGAGCAATAATAACCAAGCGCATACAAATGAACCAAAAAGCAGAAAGTACGACAATACAACCAATAAAACCTAATTCTTCACCAATAGCTGAGAAGATAAAATCTGTATGCTGTTCCGGGATAAAGTTCAATTGAGTTTGAGTACCTTGATATAGTCCCCTACCAAAAAGTTGCCCAGAACCAATAGCAATGCGAGATTGAATTAGGTGATATCCTGTACCCAAAGGGTCTTGTTCTGGATTAAGAAATCCTGTTAATCGGTCTTTTTGATAGTCTTTCAACAAATCCCATAATATTTGCCCAACGTTTCCAGATAGAATATTAATTCCCCCAATTATTGGAGCCCATAACCAACCCCAAGGTAAACTACGCCAAGCAATTAAGGCCATCAAAGTTATCCAGGCAACCCAAGCAGGGAAATAAATGCTATGAAGGATAGCTGAGAAAATGGGAGAGACAAGCAATATTAACCAGCCAGGATTAACATTACCCCAGTAAAGCATTCCCATAGTAATTGAAGCAAATATTAAGGAAGTGCCGAGATTGGGTTCCAAAAAAACTAATAACCAAGGTACTGCTGTAATAATCAGAACTTTAAAAAAGCCTAATAGTTTTACCCTAGTTTCAGATGAAAGTAGTGCTGCCAAGGTAATAATTACTCCTACTTTGGCAAATTCTGAGGGTTGAACATGGAAACCAGCAACATTAATCCATCTTTGTGCCCCTAGGGCCGAAGTACCGATGATTTGTACAGCAACTAAAGAGATATTGGTCAAGATATAAATTACCCATTTCCAGTTAACTAAGAATTCATAACGACAACGAGCAATAATTAAGGCCAGAATTAAGCCAACTCCTCCTGTGAGCCAATGCTGCCACCAGTCTGTTAGGCCCTGGTTTCTTTCGACACTTTGGATCATAACTCCACCAAAGATAGTCATTCCTATATAAACCAATAGGAGAGACCAATCTATATTCTGCCATTGCGAAAGTGGAGATTTTCGACGATTTCTTAAAACTAATTTCTGGGTCATATTATAATGTTCGGATAATTTATACTTTAGAAGATTCTTGATAGTTAATACATCTACTTGAGTCGAATCTCTGCATAAATTGAATTTTTATTTAACAAAATCTCATTTCGCTAAAAGTTTGGAGACTAAATCTCTATAACTCAAAGAATTAACCCACGCAAACCTGTTTTTCCCTAGTTCTTTAATGTTGCATAATAATTATGAAATCTGAAAATATAGTAATCCTAAATAGGTTATAACAAGTTTTATGATAGTTAAATTCAATTGAAATCCTTTGAAATTATGACTAGGGATAATTCTTCCTCTTGCCTCCTCGCTCTCATACCCATTCTTCCTGACTCTGTAGGGACGTTTAGCTGGCGCACAACTTCGTTAACGCGGAGCGACATGTTTGCGTTAGCGCAGCTCCTCTGGAAGAGGCAGCATGACCTAAGGAAAACGCATTAATGCTCAAGCAACGTCCCTACCTCCTGACTCCTGACTCCTACTCTTACCCATAAGACTTTTTCAGCAAGCCCTGATTAAACCTCCACCTACCAAAGGAACCGCCCGAACTAAAAAAGCCCGGGCGGATTGTGGTGTGAGGAGTGAACGGAAACGTAATATCTCCGCTATCTCTATTGTGACATTTCCTTTCAGATAATTCCAGGATAATTGACAAATTTCAAAACTACTTCATAAATTTTGTCAAGGGTATAAGATATGTTGAGTTTTATTAAGCAAGTAAATCTACTTACCCATTCCCAATTTTTGGGCTTTTTGATAAACTTTACCCTCAGTTAATAAGGAAGGAGCAATCACCACCTCAACCTGTTGCATATCCTTCAAATCCTTGGCACCCAAAGTTCCCATGCTAGTCCTCAGAGCGCCCAATAAATTATGAGTGCCATCGTCTAGTTGTGCTGGGCCACACATAATTTGCTTTATTGTTCCAGTTGTACCTACCTGAATTCGAGTACCGCGTGGTAATACTGGACTAGGAGTAGCCATGCCCCAATGATAACCATGTCCAGGAGCTTCGGCTGCCCTGGCGATTGGTGAACCAATCATCACACTATCAGCACCACAAGCAATACACTTACAAATATCACCACCAGTAATCAAACCCCCATCAGCAATAACTGGCACATAATTCCCTGTTTGTTGGTAATAATCATCTCGTGCTGCGGCACAGTCTGCTACTGCTGTCACTTGGGGAACTCCAACACCTAAAACACCGCGAGATGTGCAAGCTGCACCTGGGCCAATACCTATTAACACTCCTGCTGCTCCTGCTTTCATTAAATTTAAAGCCACTTCATAAGTAACACAGTTGCCCAAAATCACAGGCATAGGCATTGCTTGACAAAATTGAGCCAAGTCAAGAGTCGGCACTGATTCAGATGACAGAAATGTAGTTGAAACAACCGTTGCCTGGACAAAAAATAAGTCTGCACCAGCATCAGCAACTACTTCCCCATATTTCATAGCTCCCGCAGGAGTTAAACTTACTGCTGCAGTACCACCTTGACTCTTTATTTCTTTAATTCTCTGAGAAATTAATTCTGGTTGGATTGAGGCTGCATAAAGTTCCTGCATCAGAGTCACAAATTCATCTTTGCCAACAGACCTAATTTTTTCTAAGATTGGCTCTGGGTCAGCATAACGGGTTTGAATACCTTCTAGGTTGAGAACTCCCATAGCCCCTAACTTTGATAAGAGAACGGCCATTTGGACATCAACTACTCCGTCCATTGCACTAGCAATGATGGGAATTTCTCTTTCAATGCCACCAATGCTCCATCTAGTGTCTGTTAAATTTGGATCGACTGTACGTTGCCCAGGAACTAAGGCAATTTCATCGATTCCGTAAGCTCTACGAGCTGTTTTTCCACGTCCAATAATTATATCCACTGCTTTTACCAACTCCCAAGACCATTTTAGTTAGAGTATCAAATTAAGAGGGTCATTGGTTATTTCAGTTATCAGTTAGCCTCCTATGGTCGTAACTACGTTAACAGTTAGCCTCTTGCAGAGGAACTGCGTTAACAGTTATCAGTACCTTCTACTTCAGTAGGATGGAGGGCTGGAAATACTAAATTTTCTGGTTGTGCAGAGCGCGTAATGTGTGGGATAAGTAAGTATGGTTGGCCTATCTAATCTAAAAGAACTGATATATATAAGGTAGAGCGCATTTTTGGAGCGAAAAAAGTGCAAATTTTTCAGCCTTTAATACTAAAAAGTTAGGATAAAAAGTAGACTTGCACAATTAAAGATACAGCTACAATTATTCCTCATAAATGTTCTGACCTCTTCCCACACTTCCTAAACTTCCTGCACTTCCTTGATGCACTACCAAAAAAATTAAGTTATTGGGAAGGCTTTTAAAGACTTAATTGATTAAGGATTTAGTCGCTATTATTTAAGATGATAACTCCAAAAGGTATTTCTCTTAATTCCCAAATTTCATACCGGAATCCTTAAAATTTAGAAATAGATAAATTCTCACTCATTGTTAACTATGAAATTAAAAAGATTAGGCCATGTGGCCATCTGCGTCCAAGACGTTGGCAAAGCAGTAGAGTTCTATAAAAATCTGGGCATGGAGATAGCCTGGAAAGATCCTGACTGGGCATATCTGAAAGCAGGAGATGATGGACTCGCACTTTTGAGTCCTGGATATGACCAAGCAGGGCCACATTTTGGGTTTGTCTTTAGCGATCGCTCAGAAATGGAAATGGCCTACGAAAAACTTGTAGATTTAGAACTCCAAGTTTCTCCAATCCATGAACACCGAGATGGTACAGCTTCCTTCTATGGTAAAGATTTAGACGGTAACTGGTTTGAATATCTATATGAACCAGCAACTGTAGTTGATAATTAGAGGTATATTTTACACTTAGAAATATAGTCAGTTTTCATAGTCCAAACAATATGGACTTTTGTTGTATTTTAGATTTTTCTAGGTTTAATTTGGGCTAAACTAGTCCCACAAAATTTAATTTATCCAGTTTGTCTAGATAGAGGTGAGAATTAGAAAAACTGTTTTTGCAATAAATGATAATAAATACCCTTATTGAATACGAGATATGATACTTTTTTGAAGATAATATACCAATCCTAAATAGGTTGCGACAAATCAAAAAGTAGATAAAAAAACTGAAGCTCTTACCTGTTCCCTGTTCCCTGTTCCCTAAAAGCAGTAAGATTTTTATCCACAAATAAAATAGGATTGCTATATATTATTGATGGGTATATTGTAAGATTGATATTTAGCATATTTTTCAAAATCTATATAATTCAGAAAAGTGTGGTATCTCAAAAATTTGATCGATTCGTGTACCAGATGATGGGATAATTGAATAGAGTAGAGTAAAGATAGATATTAAAGGATTACTAAGAAATGTCATCAGCAACACCAGTAACCGATAGCAGTTTCAAGCAGGAAGTGCTTGAGAGTAATGTTCCAGTGTTAGTAGACTTCTGGGCTCCGTGGTGCGGGCCATGTAGGATGGTGGGTCCTGTAGTTGACGAAGTGGCAACACAATATGAAGGACAAATAAAAGTAGTTAAACTAAATACTGACGAAAATCCAAATGTAGCAAGTCAGTATGGGATTCGCAGTATTCCTACCTTGATGATTTTTAAGGGAGGACAAAGAGTTGATATGGTTGTGGGTGCTGTTCCCAAGACTACATTAGCTAAAACTTTAGAAAAGCACCTAAGTGAAGTGAATTGACAACTTTTAAAACTAATTATTTAGTAAAGTTGTAAAAAATTCTCTGTATCCATACATTAAAAAAAACGATATTACAGGATTATTAAAGAATGTCAGCAGCAGAACCAGTAACCGATAGTAGTTTCGAGAAAGAAGTTATTAATAGCGATCTTCCAGTGTTAGTAGATTTCTGGGCACCGTGGTGCGGGCCATGCAGGATGGTGACTCCTATAGTAGATGAAATTTCACAACAATATGAAGGAAAAATCAAAGTAGTTAAAGTAAACACGGATGAAAATCCAAATGTAGCAAGTCAGTATGGGATTCGTAGTATTCCTACCTTGATGATTTTTAAGGGAGGCCAAAGAGTTGATATGGTCGTGGGTGCTGTTCCTAAGACTACATTGGCTAACACTTTAGAAAAGTACCTTTAATTCACTGGTCGTCTAAACTTAATAACGGGCGACCTCAAGTTAGCCAGGGTATTTTAATCCCTGGTTTAATAAGTATAGACAGGATTCTTATAGGGCTTCAATAATTAACATTCATAATTAATTATTACCTCTCCTTAAATAGAATAGGATTGACTAAAAAAGATTTTTTTCTTTTTTATCCTTGAAAGGAGAAGCTTTAAACTTTAGTTATCTGGTAATTTCCTATCAGAAAATAAAATTAGTTAGATAAACAAAGGAGTGCTGAAAGCTGATAGATGAAGTAAATATTAAGATTCTGAGAATCGTGCTGTAATTAGAGTTTTGATAGTCATATTCTAGTAAAGCCTAAATTCCTGAAAGCTAGATGAGATAGAAGTTTTCCAGGAAAATGCTCTCCAAAAAGTTAAGTTTATTAATTAGCTATAAAGATATAATAATATAGAGAAGTTTACCCACATTTGTTAAAATAAAGAGCGATCGCCACTAGAGTAAAAATAGTCTTCTGTATTTTTAATTCGGACTTTATACATATACACCAATCACTGACTGAGGAACTTGAGAAATTATCTTCACTAGCTTACTGTTAATATATATTCGGAATTTATGTGGCAACACGCAATCATTACAGGTGGTTCTAGTGGTATTGGTAAAGAAATCGCTAAACTATTAGCTAGTCAAGGAAGCAATATATCAATTATTGCTCGTAACTCTAAAAAATTAGAAGCAGCAAAAGTAGAAATAACTACTAATGTGGTTAATTCAAAACAGAAAATTCTTACTATATCCACAGATGTTGCTAATAGATTAGAAGTAGAAAATGGGATTCACCAAGCTATTAAGGAAATAGGTGTTCCAGATTTATTAATTACTGCTGCGGGTATTTCTTATCCTGGTTATTTTCGGGAGTTACCAATAGAGATATTTGAACAAACAATGGCGATTAATTATTTTGGTTCTCTCTATTGTGTACGAGCTGTTTTGCCAATAATGGAACAACAAAAAAAAGGGCAAATAGTGATGATTTCTTCTGGTGCTGGTTTGATAGGAATTTATGGTTATACTCCCTATTGTCCTAGTAAGTTTGCTATTCGAGGTTTAGCAGAATCTTTGCGGGGAGAGTTGAAGTTATCTGGAATTTCTGTTTCTGTTGTTTATCCACCTGATACAGATACGCCACAATTAGAGGAAGAGAATAAAACTAAGCCTTTAGAAACTAAAAATATTACTGCTACTTCTGGGTTATGGAATGCAACAGATATGGCTGTTGAAATATTGCGGGGAGTGAGAAAAAAAAGTTTTGTAATTGCTCCTGGTTTAGAAATGACTTTGTTAGATAGATTGCATAGTTTATTAGCTCCCATAATTCAGTGGTATATGGATTTAATTGTGATTAAAACTCTCAAAAAGGGTTGAATGAATTTTGAGTAGAGAAAATTCAGAAATTTTTAGGGATAGATGGGAGTATTTTGTCTGGAATAGTAATTTTAGTTTTCGGTTATATTAAATCCGGCAGTATAGGTAAAATTTATTCCTCGTAGGGGTTTGGTTACCAAACCCCTACCAAACTTAGAGTTTTTGCCAATACTAATAGTAGAATCCTTTTATCCAAAGCAAATAGATTTAATATAACCTACAAAATTTACCAAACTCTACTTAAATTTAATTGCTATATCTAGGTTTTATATCAAATCCGGTAGTATCGGTTCAAAAAGCATAGAAACCGGGTTTGTTTTAAATGCTCCAGCATATTAACATCTACCTCCCATAAACCCGGTTTCTTATTACTCTGATTTATCGGGAACCGTAGCAAGCGGATTTGATATTAGCAATTATTTCAAGTATTTTTTCCCCTGAATGACTACAAGCTTTAGAAATGAGGGTTCTTTGCAATTTTTTAAGTTATTAAGCGACAAGTCTAGTGTATAATTTTTTGGTCTTTGCTCAAGTGGAAAAAATCAAAAAAATGACTATCAACTATCCCAGTATTATGAATTGTGTTTTAAATTCTTTCCTAGGAATAATTCTAACTATTGCAATATCTAGTCTTCCCAAATCTACTGCTCAAGCTCAAGTTACCAATTTTGATAATTTTCTTGATTGGTGTAATCAAAAAGATAATATTTCACCAGAAGCTAAACTTACAGTAGAAGCAATTTTAGTAAAATATTGGTAAGGCTTTGAGAATTGTAACTGGTTAGTTATTTCTACCATTCTGCACTAGTTATTTGATTGTAATTTAACTACAAATCTCTAGATAGCAAAGTGTTTAACTAAATTCTCATATAAGTTTACGATTGATTTTTTTACGATACTATATATACCAATAATATATTAGTTTCCTACTCTAATATTGACATTAGGAGTATTACTTTTCATGGAGAGATTTTGTAAAAAGTTTTCATAGCAAATATTAATCTTTTAGCTCAATATATAGTCATTTCAAATAAGGATGAAACACTTTTTTCGATGAAACCCTTTCTGAGAAAGAAACACTCGTCCCAGTCTTATTCAGAATGACTATAACTCTAGTTAAATCATGTCCGCTGGTATCGTTTGTGTAAATCCAAGGGTGAATATATACAGGAAATTTAAGTTTTTTTATTGCCCTTAAGTATTCCTGCCTGTTGTTCCCTGTTCCCAGTTAAGCGTTCCCTACCTTTGCTATAAAATACCGATGCTACCGGACATGATATTAAATGATAGATATTAAACTAAATAATCAAATTATTTCTTTAATTTGCTCACCATTTTCATCATTTCCAGATAATCTTCATCTTTTCCTTTTTGTTGATAGATATCAGCAGCTTTTCGAAAGTCATCTATTCCTCCCTGATAATCTTCAATGAAATAACGAATCATACCCCGATTATAATAAGTTTTAGCATCAGTAGGTTCAAGTTTAATTGCCTCTGTATAATCATCTATTGCCTGCTGATGATCGCCTATTTCATAATTAGAAATACCTCGATTATGATAAGCATCTGGATCTTGAGGATTAACCTTAATAGCTTCCGTAAAATCAGCGATCGCTCCATAAAATTCTTTCATTTCATAAAGACAAATACCCCGATTATTATAGGCATCTGCATCTTTAGGATTAGCTTGTATAACTACTGTAAAATCCTTAATAGCAAGTTCATAATTGTTCATAACATGGTAAAGACGTCCTCTGTTATGACAAGCATTAGGATTAGTCGAATCAATTTCTATCGCATGAGTAAAATCATCAAGTGCTCCCTGATAATCTTCTAAACGGGAACGAGCAACACCTCGTTGATTAAAATAGGAATAAGCTTTATCAGGATTAAGTTTGATTGCTTCAGTAAAGTCAGCGATCGCCTCCTGATAATTTCCCTGTTGAGAGTATATTTTCCCTCGCTGGTAGTAGACATGAGCTTGATTTGGATTAACTCTGAGTGCTTCCGTTAACGAACTGATTTTCTTTTGGCGATCTTCCTCTAAAGAGATCGTTTGTTCTTGCTGGTTGTTAGCGTCACTATCCCTATCAGTAATCTCTGTCTGAGTTTTTTTAGCTAAAGTTTCATCTACTGATACTTCTGAAGATTTATCAGTTTCCCCATCTGACTTAGTTTCGTCTACTGCTGTCTCCTTCTGTATGATTTTCATTACTGCCAGATAATCCTCATTTTGTCCTTTTTCTTGATAGATATCAGCAGCTTTTTGAAAGTCCTCTATTCCGGTTTTATCATCTTTAACGAAATAACGAATCATACCCCGATTATAATAACTTTTAGCATCAGTCGGTTCAAGTTTAATTGCTTCTGTATAATCATCTATTGCCTTTTGATGTTCCCCTATATCATTATGAGAAATGCCTCGATTATGATAAGCATCTACATCTTCAGGATTAATCTTAATAGCTTCCGTAAAATCAGCGATCGCTCCCTCAAATTGTTTCATTTCATACAGACAAATACCACGATTATTATAGGAATCTGCATCTTGAGGATTAGCTTGTATAACTACTGTAAAATCTGGAATTGCCTGTTCATAACTTTTCATCCCATGGTAAAGACGTCCTCTGTTATGACAAGCTTTAGGATTACTCCCATCAATTTCTATGGCAGCAGTAAAGTCAGTAAGTGCCCCCCGATAATTTTCTACACGGGAACGAGCAACACCTCGTTGATTAAAATATGAGTAAGCTCGATCTAGATTAAGTCTGAGTGCTTCCGTAAAGTCAGCGATCGCCTCCTGATAATCTCCTTGTTTAGAGAGTATTTTTCCTCGCCGATAGTAGACATGAGCTTGACTTGGATCTTGTTTTAGTGCTTCATTTAAGGAATTGATTTTCTGTTGGCGCTCTTCCTCTACAGAGATAGTTTGTTGTTGCTGTTTGCTAATATCACTATCCTTATAATCAGTAATCTCTGTCTGAGATTTTTTTGCTAAAGTCTTATTTTCTAATACTCCTGAAGATTTCTTAGTTTTCACATCAGACTTAGTTTCTGGAGATTTTTCTTCCTCTACATTCGTCTCTGGCGTTTGTGCTAAAGTTTCATCTACCGAATTATCTTTCTGGATTATGTTCATTACTTCCTGATAATCTTCATTTTGTCCTTTTTCCTGATAGATATCAGCAGCTCTTTGAAAGTCATCTCTTCCACTTTCATCATCTTTAATGAAATAACGAATTATACCCCGATTATAATAACTTTTAGCATCAGTAGGTTCAAGTTTAATTGCTTCTGTATAATCATCTATTGCCTGTTGATGTTCCCCTATATCATCATTAGACATACCTCGATTATGATAAGCATCTGCATCTTGAGGATTAATCTTAATAGCTTCCGTAAAATCAGCGATCGCTCCATAAAATTCTTTCATTTCATACAGACAAATACCGCGATTATTGTAGGCGTCTGCATCTTGAGGATTACCTTCTATAACTACTGTAAAATCTGCAATAGCTAGTTCATAATCTTTCATCACATAGTAAAGACGTCCTCTATTATGACAAGCTTTAGGATTAGTCGCATCAATTTCTATCGCATGAGTAAAATCATCAAGTGCCCCCTGATAATCTTCTAAATGGGCACGAGCAACACCTCGTTGATTAAAATAGGAATAAGCTTTATCCATATTAAGTCGGAGTGCTTCAGTAAATTCAGCGATCGCCTCCTGATAATTTCCTTGTTTAGAGAGTATTTTTCCTCGCCGATAGTATACCTCCGCTTGATTTGGATCTTTTTTTAGTGCTTCATTTAAAGAATTAATTTTCTGTTGGCGATCTTCCTCTAGAGAGAGATTTTGTTCTTGTTGATTGCTAACATCACTATCCTTATAATCAGTAATCTCTGTCTGAGTTTTTTTGGCTAAATTCTTATCTTCCAATACTTCTGAAGATTTTTCTGTTTCTACATCCGACGTAGTTTCTGGAGATTTTTCTTCATTAGTCTGAGGTGTTTTTACTAAAGTTTCATCTACTGATACTTCTAAAGATTTTTCTGTTTCTACATCCGACGTAGTTTCTGGAGATTTTTCTTCATTAGTCTGAGGTGTTTTTACTAAAGTTTCATCTACTGATACTTCTGAAGATTTTTCTGTTTCTACATCCGACGTAGTTTCTGGAGATTTTTCTTCATTAGTCTGAGGTGTTTTTACTAAAGTTTCATCTACTGATACTTCTGAAGATTTCTCTGTTTCGACATCCGACTTAGTTTTTGTAGATTTTTCTACTTCTACATTAGTCTTTTGTTTTGTAGCTAAAGTTTGATCTACTGATTTATCTTTCCGTAAATAACGATTGAACAACTTTTGTACAAGAGGATTAGCTGGTTTTTTCGAGGTTTCCAATACTTCTGGAGGTTTCTCTGTTTCCAAATCCGACTTAGTTTCTGGAGATTTTTCTACCTCTACATTAGTCTGAGGTGTTTGTATCACCTTAGACTCAGTTTCTGGAGATTTTGGCTCCTCCACATCTTTTTGAGGTGTTTTTGCTAAAGTTTCTTCTGCAACAAATACTTCTGGAGGTTTCTCTACTTCTACCTTAGACTCAGTTTCTGGAGATTTTGGCTCCTGCACATCTTTTTGAGGTGTTTTTGCTAAAGTCTCTTCTGCAACAAATACTTCTGGAGGTTTCTCCACTTCTACCTTAGACTCAGTTTCTGGAGATTTCTCCATTTCTACATCAGTGGGAGTTGTTTTGGCTACAGCCTCTTCTGGAACTTCTTTAGACTGAGGGTTAATCAATGCAAGTATATTTTCTCGCCTCTGAGCTGCTAGATCATAACCAGGATTAATTTTTAGTGCTTCTGTGTAGTCTGCAATCGCTTTTTCAGGATCTGCACTTGTCTCATACACAAAACCCCTATTGTAATAAGTATCAGCATCATTAGGAGCGAGGCGGAGTGCCTCAGTCACATCAGCGATCGCCTCCTGATGAGAACCTATTTGAGAAAAAGCCAAACCACGATTATTGTAGAAATCGCTATTACTAGAGTCAATTTTAATTGCTTCAGTATAATCAAAAATTGCACCCTGATAATCTTCCATTTGATGCTTAGCCACACCTCGGTTATAGTAAATTTCAGCGTTACTAGATTCAATTTCTATTACTCTGGTATAATCAGCAATTGCATCTTGATAATTTGCTAATTGATAATGGGCTACAGCACGTTCATAGATAGTTGTAATATCATTATCTTCTATACCTGTTTGAATATTTGCCATTTTTATTACTGTATTGTTTCAATAAATATTTAATCTTAGTATTATATATTATCCTCCTGGAGATTTATCCAAGAGCTTAAGGAAGTCAGAAGTCAAAAGTCAGAAGTCAGAAGTTGTTTTTTTGGTAGTCCTGCATTGTAATGGTGAAAATATATATTTTTTAATTTCTTCCCACACTTCCCACACTTCCTACACTCCCCAAACTCCTCACACTCCCTCTACAATTACTATGCACTAGCACCATTCTTTTTACCGAATAATTAAAGTTTAAAGCCTCTCCTTTAAAGGAGAAACAATGAATTTATTTTCCTTTTATTCAATCCTCTCCGTATAGGGGATAGCTTTTAGGGAGAGGATTGAATAAATGGGAATTGAATTCATTGTTTCTACTTTAAAGGATAGGGTTTAAAGTTTTATTATTCGGT
>JBCDJM010000080.1:0-26877 GCA_038747755.1 Cyanobacteria bacterium P01_H01_bin.35 | reverse complement strand
CTATCGTTACGAAATCGCAAAATATGTTGGGGAAATTCAGCAGCAAGTACCTCATCATAATAGTCACCGCCTAAAACTTGAATAGCAGGTTCATAGTTGAGAGAAAGTAAAGGATTAGACATTATTTTATTAAATAGGGAACAGGGAATAGGGAATAGGGAATAGGCAATGAGCAATAGTTGTATACAAGTGCTAATTTTTCTGCTCTATTTATTTATGGAGAAAAAAGAAAAAAATTCCTTTTAGCCAATCCTTCTATTACAGAAGAGATAATTATTAATTATTAATTGTTAATTATTAATTATTGAATCCTTCTTCAGAATTTTTTAGCTGTTTGAGCAACTGGGTCAAATTCAAACCTTTCAGAAGATTTTGTTTCACCATAAATATTAAAAGTTAATGTAGGTTCATCTCCAACTACTTCTATATTATGAATAGCATCAGAAGTGAAACTAATTAAATCTCCAGGCTGTAATATTTGCTCTCCAGCTAGTTCAATTTTATATTTATTTTCTGGGTCAGGACTAGGTTTCCAGAAAGTATTTTTTTCCTGACCTTTTAATACCGCTACTATTCCCCAAGTACCATGATTATGAATTGTTGAAATTGCTCCTGGCATAAATTTTACTGTTTGTACTGTAAGAGGAAATCCTAACTCATCATACAATAAAATAACAGATATTCCAGTTTTTTCACAAGGTTCTGGCTCTTGAGTTTGCAACCAGTATGAATTAGTCATAAATTGTCGGACTAACAGTCGAATTTTTGGCAAACAACTATCTTCATCTATAGCATCTTTTAAGGTATCTTCAAGTTCTGTTAAAAATCGATAAAACCGATAATTTTCTCTTAATAACTTCCATTCATTCACAGTTTTACAAGGTTGACATTGACCCTCTCCAGTCAACAACCAATCTCGATTCTTCATGTTTATTTCTCCCCTGGTAGTAATTATGCTTTAGTTAATGACAACTTGTGAGAATTGACTGTAAATACTTATACATTGTATAGCCAGAGTTGCTACTAAAATAATAAGGAAAATATAAAATTTTTTGGATATATAAAATTTATAATTTCTTACAAGTAAAATATTAATTTTTCTGTGTTCTACTTGACAAATATTCTGCATAAATTATTTAAATTGATAATATCGTGTTCCTAAGTATTGTTTCCAGGTAAAAAACTACTCTTTCTTCTTTTTTTTCTTCTTCTTTTTATCTTCCTTGCCATCATCTAAGAATTTTAACTCACCGATTTCTTGTTTATCTTCTTCAAGATATTCGCGAACCCATACTGAGAGCAGTAGCATTACAATGGGGACAAGTAAGTATTTCACTACCGTCCACCCACTCATAATCTTTACCCGTTGGTGGCAGTAAGATAGGAATAGATATGGAAGGCAGTTTAAATTTAGTCTTACATTTAGGACATTCTCTTTTTGTCATTTCAGTTATTAGTTAAGGGAATAGGGAATAGAATTTACTTCTTCTGATTCCCTCTTCCTTACTTCTACCATTTGTGACAAATATTTATTGCGTTTAGTATAATAAAATAATCAAATATAGCAGTCGAAGCAAAGGGCACAAACATTTATAAATGCTCAAACTTAGTCAATAATTACTTTTGACTTTTGACTTTTGACTTGCGTCTAGCGTTATAAAAGGAGCGATCGCCATGACTCTGACTCTTGCCAAATGGACAGTTGCAGAATATCATCAGATGATTGCAGCGCGAATATTAGTAGACCGCCGTGTGGAGTTACTGAATGGAGAAATTGTAGAAATGCCATCGGAGGGAGAATTTCATGCTTATACCAGTGATGAAGCGGGAGAATATTTGATATATCTGTTAGGGGAACGTGCTAAGGTACGTCAAGGTAAACCTATTACTTTGCCACAGAGTAATTCTGAACCGGAACCAGATCTTGCAATAGTACAACGTTTAGGTAGAAATTATCGCGAACATCACCCCTATCCAGAAAATATATTTTGGTTGATAGAATATTCCAATTCTACTTTGAGTAAAGATTTGGAAGTGAAAAGTAATATTTATGCTGCGGCAGGTATACCAGAATATTGGGTGATTAATTTGCAAAATTGGGAAGTTGTGGTATTTCGTTCTCCTACTAATACAGGTTATAAGTCCCAAGAAATTTTGAGTCAGGGGGTAATTGTACCGTTGGCGTTTACCGATCTGGAGGTTTCAGTCGAGAGATTATTTGGGGAGTAGCTTGGGAGGCGATCGCTCTGAAATATATAAACTTTAGGTTACATATCCGGTACAACTTCTATAACTTCTCCAATTAAACAATTAATAGTCGAAGCTTTTTTGAAATACTTTAGGTAGTGATTTCTCCACGCTTTAACCTCAGCTAATGAAGCAATTGCAGCACACCAAGATAACCAACTTGACGATCCATTTTCCTGAGTCATTATACCAAATTTACCAGTAGGGACATTCCACAGAACATCCCTACATTCTCTCTCTCTGTCTAATTATGCGCCACAGTTTCCATCAAAATTTTATGGGAACCAAGTTCAGGAGAATTATCATTAGAACGACGCTGAATATACTGTCCGTCTGCTTGTAAATCCCAAGCTTGACGGTTGTCAGATAACAAAATACCCAGAATCTCTTGCAACTCTTTCATATTCTCAGGGTCTTCCAAAGGTGTAATAGCTTCAACCCGACGATCAAGATTACGAGGCATCCAGTCAGCAGAACCAATATACACCTCCTCCTTACCTTTATTATGGAAGTAGAAAATCCGAGAGTGTTCTAAATAACGCCCAATAATACTCACCACCTTAATATTATCACTAATATCCTTCAAACCCGGACGCAGACAACAAATACCACGGACAATCAAATCAATTTTCACCCCTGCTTGAGACGCTGCATACAAATGAGCAATGATTTTAGGGTCTACTAAAGAGTTCATCTTTGCCACAATACGACCAGTATCTCCATCTTTACAATTATCAATTTCCCGACGAATCAGTTTGATAAAGCGATCGCGCATATTCACAGGAGCTACCAACAACTTCCGGTAAGACTGCTGCCGGGAATATCCTGTCAAGAAATTAAATAAATCTGCTAAATCTGCCCCTAATTCTGGACGACAACTCAACAAACCCAAATCCGTATAAAATTTAGCCGTCTTAGGATTATAGTTACCAGTACCAATATGAACATAACGACGGATATGATCTTCCTCCTGACGCACCACCATCACAACTTTAGTATGAGTCTTCAAACCTGCTAAACCATAAACCACATGAACGCCAGATTGTTCTAACTTCCGCGCCCATTGAATATTATTTTCTTCATCAAATCTTGCCTTCAATTCCACCAATACTGCTACTTGTTTGCCATTTTCTGCCCCAGCAATCAAAGCATTGATAATGGGTGAATCTCCAGAAGTACGGTAGAGAGTCATCTTAATCGCCAACACATTAGGATCGTGTGCTGCTTGGGTAATAAAACCTTGCACGGTACTTGCAAAAGAATGATATGGATGATGTACCAATAAATCTTTCTGGCGAATTACTTCAAAAAAGTCGATTCCATTTTTCTCATTTGTTATATCATCATAATTTCGCAACCGTGGAGGCATAGTAGATCCCCAACTTGGATCTTTAAGGTTTGATAATGGCAACCCTAAGAATGACATTAAATCTTTTAAATCAAGTAAGCCATCTACTATATAGACATCTTTTTCTGATAACTCCAACTTTTCCATTAATATCTTTTTTAATTTACTTGGCATTGTTGGATTAATTTCCATTCTAACTACAGTACCACCGATACGGCGTTTTCGGAGTTCTTTCTCAATCACTAATAGCAAGTCATCACCCTCATCTTCTTGCACTGCTAAGTCAGCATCACGAGTAATCCGAAATAGGTGATATTCCTGAATATCCATACCAGGAAATAGAGTACCTAAATTGTGAGCAATGATTTGTTCGAGAGGAACTCCCATCCAATTTACAGTTTTAGAATTTTCTTCTCTTTGTAATTGTTCTGGTAAGGGCAAAAACCGAGGTAATATTTTGGGAACCTTAATTCTAGCCAATAAATCTTCTTGAGTATCTGGATTTTTTAGCATTACTGCTAAGTTAAAACTGAGATTAGATAAATAAGGAAAAGGATGGCTAGCATCAATAGCTAGAGGTGTAAGTACAGGAAATATATGTTCTTCAAAATAGTTTTGTAGATATATTTTTTGTTCTTTATTTAAGTCTATATAATTCAGGATATAAATGCCATTTTTTCCTAATTCTGGTCGTAAGGTTTCCTCAAAGAATTGGTGTTGTAAAGAAACCATTGGTAATAGCTTTTGATTAATCCCATCTAGTTGTTCTTGGGGAGTACGACCGTCAGGAGTTAACTTATGTACTTCAGCTTCTATTTGTTTTTTCAAAACTGCTACCCTAACCATAAAATATTCATCTAAATTAGAACTAAAAATTCCTAAAAATTTTAAACGTTCTAATAGGGGAGTACGGGGGTCTAAACCTTCAGATAAAACCCTACGATTAAACTCTAACCAACTAAATTCTCTGTTAAAGTAGTATTGTGGGTCACTGAGATTTTTGTCTACAGGAGTTTCTGTTCCATTCTTTTTATTTTTGGACATAGTTAATTAGGGTATCTATTGATATTGGTTTAAATTTACATTGATTTTAAGGTAGTCTGGATAAGTTGTAAAGTATACTTTTTCCAAGAATTGACGTTTAAATTAGAACCTTTGATGAATCTAGTTAAATTGTTGCTAAGGTTGAAAATTATCACCAGATGAAATAGTTGAAATCGTGTTGTCAGTTTTCAACTTAGTTAAAATATTTGTCTAGATAAGTTATGCTTTGGTAAAGAAATGTTTAAATAAAGGTAATTTCAACAATTAATAATTAATAATTACCTCTTCTTATAAAAAAGAGGATTGCCTAAAAAGAATTTTTTTTCTTCTCTTGGTTGAATTATATTTTGCTGCTCAACCAAACTTCTAAACCTTGAAGCAGAAAGTAATTATTTTGGTTGAGTCCATAATTACACTCAATAATATATAGGAATATGAAATGATTTGTGAGAAAAAATTGTAGGGGTTTGGTTTCCAAATTCCTTAGCGCTTGGGTTTGGAGACTAAACCCCTACGATAAAATTTTACAACCAATTTAGGATTGCTATATGAAGATTTAGTAAAGATTCACTGTGACATTAAGTGTTTTTATATAAACGATATGAAAGTTTGATGTTTTTTTATCTGAAAGGGATTGCTTATTTCTAGTCAAATGCGTAAAAATACGGAGAAGAAAATAAATCATAAAATATATACATTCAGAAAAGAGTAATTTAAAATGACTACTAATAAATCTGAACCTAAATCTTTGGCTCCATTTCTCGCCATGGCAAGCTTGACACTTACTGCTACATTAGTTTACGTTGGATTCGGAGCATTGACTTAATCAAAGAATAACGATATAATACGTTAAAAATCATACCATTATACTGCACTCACCCATACATGAAATCCATCAGAACCAAGCTCAAACTGAATAACAAGCAGAAAACCCTGATGGCTCAACACGCAGGCTACTCACGTTGGTGTTATAACTGGGGTTTAAGTTTATGGAATGCTGCTTACAAGGCTGGTGAAAAACCTAAGATTCGTATAATTAGAGAAGTTTTTACTAACCACACAAAGCCTTTATATCCTTGGATGAAAAACTTGTCATCTAAAGTTTACCAATATGCTTTCCGAAACTTAGGTGAAGCATTTAAAAGGTTCTTTAAAGGATTAGGAAAATATCCAAAGTTTAAAAAGAAGGTTAGGTCTGATTCTTTCACAATTGATAATTCTGGAAAACCAATAGAACTAAATGGATGGAATCATAAATTACCTTTTATTGGTATTGTTAAAACTTATGAACCGATTGAGGCAACAACTAAAAAAATCACCATTAATAGACAGGCAGGAGATTGGTATCTTAGCTGTAGCTATGAATTTCATCCTCACACTACACCAAAAAAAACTGATGTTATCGGTGTAGATTTAGGTGTGAAAACCTTAGCGACTTTGAGTGATGGTAAAGTATTTGAGAGTGTGAAATCTCATGGCAGATTTGAAAGTAAGTTGTCTAGAATGCAATATCTAAATCGTAATAAAGAGATAGGTTCTGCTAACTGGAAAAAGGCACAACAGAAGATAGCTCGGTTACATAGAAAAGTAGCAAACATTCGCCATGACGCACTTCATAAATTAACAACGTACTTAGCCAAAAACCACGGCAGAGTTGTCATAGAAGATTTAAACGTCAGGGGTATGTTAGCCAATCATAAGCTAGCCAAATCAATAGCCGACCAAGGATTTTATGAATTTCGGAGACAGCTAGAATATAAATGTCAATGGTACGGCTCTGAATTAGTAGTAGTAGATAGATTTTTTCCATCGTCAAAGACTTGCTCAAACTGTGGTCATATCCAAGATATGCCCTTGCATTTGAGAACTTATGATTGCCCAGAATGTGGGTTGTCAATAGATAGAGATTTAAATGCAAGTATAAATTTGAGAGATGCGGTCGGCTTGACCGTCAATGCCTGTGGATGAGAAACCGCCGACGGCCTCAGTAGAAGCAGGAAGTAAACATTAAAATGTCACTTGTTATGACGTTTTATATCGGTTTTATGAAGCAGTAGCAAGTTTAGTTGATCAAAGTGCCGTTGTGGACGTGGATGCTGAAACTGCAAACGTGGAGCAAGTAGAAGAAAAATTGTCTGCTCTCCCTGATTCTGAATAATTAGTTTAGGACTTACCCAAAGAAACCCGGTTATTAAGATAAATCATTGGTTTTAGCAATACCAGTAGTAGGGTGACACAATTAATGGGTGTACATTACAGCGGTTTTTGTTATGGCTATGTGGTTCATCAATCTGAAAAGCCTTGTAGGGCGGGTTTATGTAAATCTTAGAGTAAGCATTAAAATTTTAGCTAAAACCCGCCCCTACGATTGCACCATTTTAGCTGTGTCATATAGAATACGATTGAACAGTTGTCCGCAGCGACGATAGGAAGCAATCTCCTGGCATCCCTAAAATTGCTATCCGTTCCGGAATGCTCCGCAAACCTCCCACTTCCTTACAGTCGCTAGGGACTTGGGTATAGTAATTATCCGGATTTTATATCAGTCTAGTAGTTATAAAAATATGTGTTTGTAGTTGTGCTTTAGCACTGTAGCACTATGTGGAAGCAAGCTACAACCTAACCCAAATTTTTAGCTATCTCAGTCCACTATAGTATTCTTGATAAAACTGACTTCTGAGGAAATTATTCTGAATCAATTTCATATTCTTCCATATTAGAATTAGTGCTAAGGTTACTCTCAACCTCATCACTATAAAATCGATAAAAAAGAGGTTCATCCTTAAAATTATGTTCATCGAAAACGTGGTGAATTATCCCCTGTTTTAACATTAACTCACCCATCAGAATTGCTTCTTCCCTGGTAGCTCGTTCATTAATCATTAACCACTCTACTGCTTCCGAACCTAAAAAGACATTTTTGAAGAGCTTAAACTGAAATCGTCGATCTTTGATAGGAACTCCATTCTCTCCACGCATCGCACTAGATATTGCCTCCCAGTCATACTCTTCTTTGCTAGAAGGAGGTTCAATAGTTGGAATTTCTTGAGGTAAAGGTCGATATTCGACCGGAGTTTGCGATCGCAACCAACCATAGAGTTCTGGATCGAGGTCTTTGAGATGTAAGTCTTGTTGGGGGCGGGGAACTTCTACTCCATACTTTCGCAAATATCTTTCTATCAGATTATATAAATGGGTTCTTACCTTTGGTTGTGTGAGAGGATCGCGGATAAATGCCACCACCCGAAACTGCAACCCATCCTCTACATATTCCCGAAATTTTACCTTAGGGGGAGGATGACGGAGAATATCTGGATGTTCTACTTGCGCAGCAGCGAGTAGAACCTTGTAGACAAAATCAATATCTGTTCCGTAGGGAATTTTCACATAAGCTTTCACCCTAGTTATACCGCTACGGTTCCAGTTGAGAACCTCCCCTTCAATAAAGCGAGAATTGGGAATAGTAATAATGTAGCGTTCAATATTGGAAATGTCAGTAGTTCTAGCACCGATGCGTTGAACTAAACCTTGAAACTCTCCTACTTGAACCAACTCCCCAACTTTGATCGGACGAGCGACAATTAAAATTAACCCACAGATAAAGTCTTTAACAATATTTTGTAATCCAAAACCAATACCTATACCCAGCGCTCCAAGCAGAATAGCTAGAGACTGAAAGTCTACTCCTCCAGCATTCAGAATTAGGAGTGCCCCTACAGATAGCAGTCCATATTCAACAAAAAAAGCAATTGTATCTTGATGACTGGGTTCTGCTTCTGTGAGGGGGAGCAAGCGAGATTTGAGAATACGAACAAACCAACCTACTCCTATCCAAAGTGCAGCGATAGTTAGGGCGATCGCTAATATTCGGTTGAGAGAAATGGTTTCTTCTCCCAATTGAAACATTCTGGCATTAAATGTATTGTCTAGAAGTTGAAAAATCTCATAAAACCAACTTCTAGTTATGGGAAATAATTGAACTCCATAATTGATAAATGTCACCCATACTCCCACTTGCAATAATAATAAAACTAATAGTTGTAAAGAGTGCCAACGTCTCTGAGGATTTTTTATCTTCCGACGTAGAATATAACGAAATACTAATACCAGTCCCCCCTGAAACAACAGGGTAGTTACAAAAGCAATTATCAGCATTTTGACTGCCCAACGGGTATAAGCTGGTGTGCGTTCCCGCCAACTTTGCTCCAAACCCTGCTGGAGTTGTTCCTGCCATATTTGCTGCTGCATCTCTGAGTGCATTGAGTTGAGGTGATCCTGTGGTATCTCTACCAAGGGGCGACTATCAACTTTCAATACCACATTTTGACTAGAGCGAACTACTATTACCTCTGGAGGTTTTCCCCGTTCAATACTATCAGCTAAGGCGGACTCTAGAGTTGATGTGATAAATTCAGCTCGTTCCTGAGCTGTGACTTTTCCCAAAGGTCCAATTTCTAACAATTCTCGACCATCTAATACCACTGGAACTTTTACAATTGTTGCATCTTCAGCTTGGACAGGAGAAAGTATAAATATTGATAGTAAACTGAGGCAAAGTACAAGGGCGAATCTAACTAAATATTTCTGAAATCTTGCCATATTTTTTTTAGGGAGTAGGGAGTAGGGAGCAGGGAGTATTCAATAATTAATAATTAATAATTAATAATTAATTATTACCTCTTCTGTAATAGAAGGATTGGCTAAAAGGAATTTTTTTTCTTCTCTTGGTTGATTGGATATGGCGTTAGCGGAGCGGCTCTGTTAAGAGCAGGAGACCTCGCCATCCCATCCTAACGGAATGCTCCGCAAACAACCGCTTTTTTCTCCATGAATGGAGAGGCTTTATACCTTAATTTTTCGGTAATTCGGGAAACAGGGAAGAGAAAAGAAGAAAAATAACTCTACCTCAGTAACTTGAGGAAGGCTATAATATTGTTATATATTTTAAAGTATTAAAATAAATCATGTCAACACCAATAAAAATATTAAACCTCCAAGCCAATATTTTAATTCAGTTAACATAAATCAAGCTAATATTATTAGATAACTTAGACCTGGATTCAGTGGAAGCGATAAAAAATTCGTCAATTACTTGCCCCTAATTAAGTCTACTCACTCAAAAGAGGAAATCCTAATTTTTACCAATCTATGTACAAATCAATTTATGAAAAAAACACTACTATATTTGAGTATTTCGATCATCTATGGGTGTAGTAATTTGTCTACTCCTGAAAATCAATTAGATTTGCCTAGTACATCACCGACTCCTACCTTTGTAGAATGCCCAGAAAAACCAAAAACTCGTCTGGGAAAAACAGACACTAAATCCTTATCTTTAACCGCAAATATAATTACTATATCGGATACAGTTAACTCCGAAAAACAACTTGGATATAAATTTTATGCCAGAACAGGCAAAGATTTTAACTATAGAATTACCAGCAATGTTTGTATTTGGATATTTGCCCCAGATACTAAATTATTACAACGGCGAGAATTAATTATAGCGACACAGCAAGATTTTCCTATTTCGGGAGAACAAATGTCTATCAATCTACCTCTAACGGGAGAATACATTATACAAGTTTCAGCTCCTACTAAATCCTCACAATTTAATTTAGAAATGAGTTTAGGCAATTTGCCAAAACCAAAACCATCTGTAGTTAGTTCAGAAACCGCAACATCAGGTTCTATATCAACGCCAATACCAGAAAAAAGTCCTACTAAAGCTTCTGCTGAAGAAGCAGTAAAAAATTATTATTCTAATCTGAATCAAGGTAAATATCAGGAAGCTTGGAATCAATTATCATCAAGTTTTCGGAATAATCAAAAACTACATCCAGATGGTTATAATTCCTATTATGACTGGTGGTCAGGAATAAATAATATTGTGATTGAAAATGTTCAACAAACTAATACAGGTACAGACAAATCTACAATAAATGTACAGGTAAAATATACAAAAAAATCTGGGGAAAATATTACTCAATCTCTAGATTTATTTTTAATCAGGAATTCTGCAAATAATAATTGGGCGATAGATGCTGTTACACTTAATTAGTTGAAATTATTATGGTAAAATACTCCCTGAATCTCACTGAAAAAAACACAAATCAGCAATATAGATATATTGTAGACTTAGAACAACATTATGAGGACCAGCCAACAAAATTTTTTACCCCAACAGTATGTAATAAAATTAAAAATGAACTAGAAAGCCAAAGTAACTCTCAAATTAATGATATGCACTTACAAACAATTATCAAAACTTGGATTCAAGATATACAAGAAGGATATAGAGACAGCAGTATTATTCTAGACTTACCTATAACTAATCATCAGAATATTCACAATCTCACAGAATTGGCAAATCAAGAAATTTCTCCACTTATTTATCCAGACTTATCTAATTTAGAACCCAAAATAGGAGCTTTACCACCTCTAGATTTTTTTTAAAGGAAGGGAGTAGGGAATAGGGACGAGGGAAGAAGGAAGAAGGTACTTAGCTCAAAACTCTTACTCCAAGAAAAAATCAAATTCAAAATTATATTGTGGAAGGGAAGTTACAGTGCTTTTCATAATTAGTAAACCACAAAGTAGGGACGTTGCATGCAACGTCCCTACAGGGTTATCATTTTTTTTATTGTAATAATGAATTAATAATAGCTGACAGCTAAATGCTTATAAAGAGGATAATTATGGCTATTACTTGTAATGTATGTTTCTACGACAGAAATGCAGATAAAAACCAATTTTGCGAAGTTTGTGGTTCAGAAATTAGAGCATCAACCACTTTATTTGAAGCTCAAGAAAAAGGGATTAAAAAACTAGAAACACAAACATTTATACAATCAGAAGAACAACAACTTAACCTTAATCCAAATATCAATCAAAATATTAATAACTATCCCCTAAAAACATCAGCATCTACAAATATACCTACCAGTCAAACCCCAATTATAGAAGATAGTCAAAAAGTAAATATATTACCTAAAAACAATACTAATCCTACAGTTATTAATGGCACTCTTGCTAAACTTATCTCTAAACAAGTAGGTGCGCCCATAACAGAATTTATTATTGATAGTAACAATGCCATTATTGGTAAATTTGACCCAAATATAGGACCAGTAGAAATTGATTTAGATGGATTTTATGGAGATGATACTGTTTCCTCAACCCATGCAGAAATCTATTTTGAAAATAATCAATGGCAGATAAAAGACATGGGTTCTACTAATGGTATTTATATCAAACCTACTGGTCAAACTCGATTTGGATACCGTATGAATAAACCAGAAATATTAAACTCAGGAGATGAAATTGCCATAGGTAAAATTCGGTTATTATTTTTAATTACTTGAAGCATTTAGCTGTCAGCATTCAGCTATCAGCTTTTTCTTTTCTATTCCCTAGTCCCTTTGTATTAAAACAAGGATAAAAATGTTAATCAACTGCCCAATTTGTGGCGCAGAAAATCTTGATACAGCCATTACTTGTACTGCCTGTGGTTGTGCTTTAATAAGCTTAAATTCAGTAGGATATCAACTTCCTAGTGGTACTTTACTTTACCAAGGTAAATACAGAATAGAAAAAACTTTAGGTGAAGGAGGTTTTGGCATTACTTATAAAGCAACTGATTTAGAAAAATTCACCGATGTTGCTATTAAAGAACTTTGCCCAGATAAGTTTCTCAGACATGGGATTAATATTATCTGGCCTCCTTCTATTCCTCCGAAAATTAAACAGGAACAAATCCAAAAATTTAAGACAGAAACAGAATCTCTAAAAAAATGTATTCATCCCAATATTGTCAGAGTAATTAACTGGTTTGAAGCTAACAATACAGCTTATTTAGTAATGGAATTTGTCTCAGGTAAATCTCTATCCAAAATTTTGACGGAAAAAGGTAAACTGCCAGAAAATATTGTCAAAAAATATTTCATTCAAATCACCGAAGCTTTAAAATTAGTTCATGCTAATAACTTCTTGCATCGGGATATTAAACCAGACAATATTATTATTAATTCCCAAGATAAAGCCATATTAATTGATTTTGGTTCTGCTAGAGAATTTTTAGCAGGTCTTACTAATAAAATGACCGCTATGTTAACACCTGGATATTCACCAATTGAACAATATACTAATCTAGGTAAATCTAATCCCAGTACAGATTTGTATGCTATTTGCGCCTCAATTTATCATGCTTTAACTGGCACTTTGCCAGTAGCAGCACCTGCTAGATTAGGATCAGAAACTTTAATTTTTCCAAGGCAAATAGAACCATCAATTCCTTCCCAAATAGAACAAATTATCTTAACAGGAATGAATATGGAAAGAGAGGAACGTTTTCAAACTGCCGATGAATTAATTGATGCACTTAAAGGTAAGTTTATTTCTCAAAAACTAAAGCAAGCAAGACAGATTTTAAAACAAGGAAATTTACCAGAAGCAGTTAAAGCTTATCAACAATGTTTGCTCAAAGAAACTGATAATGGTATAGCAGCAGTAGAGTTGGCAATGATATTAGTTTATATAGAAGATAGTCAAGCTATTATTGCAGCTAATCAAGCAATTCAAATAAATCCTAATGATGGGAGAGGTTATGGAGTTTTAGGACTAATTAATTGTCGTCAAGAAAAATGGCAAGAGGCAGTTAAACAGTTAGAAAAAGCAGTCAAATTATCTCCAGAGGAATCTTGGATACAGGCAAATTTTGCTTGGTCTTTAGCCAAAATAGGGAGATTGGAAGAAGCGTTAATTGTATGTAATTGCGCTTTAGAACTAGATAATAATTCTGACTTTGCATTAGGATTAAAATCCTGGATTTTAGTTAATCAAAAGCACTTACAGGAAGCTATAGCGCTAGGCTCAAGTCAGAAGTAATTCCTGACAGAGTTTTATAATTTATAAATTTACCATCCTATTTGCTTAGTGTTATATTAAAGCTACTTATGTAATAGGAATTACCCAAAGTAATGCTATACTTAGGCTAGACTTCAACAGTCAAGTAGTTACCAAAATTCCAAGTCTATTTTTGACAATTATTAGTTAGTTAGTAATTATTACAATTACTTTTTCTTTTCCACCACCTCCCACACTTCTGTAGGGACGTTGCATGCAAGGTATCTCCACCACCCAATCAAATATAAATATAGTAATAGCAAGTTTCCTCAAATCCAAAAATTGTGTATCTTACCAATTAGAAAGTTGCTATACTATTTGTATGATTGATGAATAAAGCATAATAATAAATTATTGATATATGCAATAGATATGGTAATAAAATCCAGCAAAAGCGATCTTATCAATACTAATATAAGCAATAAAAGCAGTATTTTAGTAATTGATGACAACTCAACTAATTTAAGTTTAGCAGCTAATGCTCTAGAAAATTACGGATTTAATGTTTTAATTGCTAGTGATAGTTTAAGTGGTATAAAAAGGGCAAAATTTGCTCGTCCAGATTTAATTTTGCTAGATATTTTAATGCCAGAAATAGATGGTTTTGAAACCTGTCGTCGATTAAAGGGAGATGAGAAAACTAAAAATATTCCAGTGATATTTATGACTGCTCTTACTCATTCAGAATATAAAGTCAAAGGATTTGAAGTAGGGGCAGTTGATTATGTAACTAAACCAATTCAAATTGAAGAAGTTTTAGCTAGAGTTAACCTCCATCTTCAGCTTTACCTTTTGACTCAAAAACTAGAACAAAAAGTAGAAGAACGGACAACAAAACTAAATAGAACTTTGCAAGAATTGCAAGAGTCACAATTGCAATTAGTTCAGAGTGAAAAAATGTCATCTCTAGGTTTACTTCTAGCAGGAATTACCCATGAGATTAAGAATCCTTTGGGTTTTATCGCTGGTAACTTAGAGCATACAGAAGTGGCTGTAAAAGAACTAATTGAATATTTAAAACTATATCAAGAAACATTTCCCCAACCAGGAAAATTTGTCCAAGAAAAAGCTGAGGAAATAGAACTAGAATATTTATTAACTGATTTGCCAAAAATGCTGATTTCTATGAAAGAAGGCATTGGAAAAATTCAAGAAATTAGCAGATCGATGCAAACATTATCTCGTGTAGACCGCAATAAAAAAGTAACTTTTAATCTTCACGAAGGTATTGATAGTACCTTAATGATACTCAAACATAGATTAAAAGCAAACGAGTATCGCTCTGGAATTAATGTCATCAAAAATTATGGAAATATTCCCCTGATTCTAGGATTTCCAGGACAGCTCAATCAAGTGTTTATGAATTTAATAGCTAATGCAATTGATGTATTTGATGAAGTGACTAGCGATCAAACAAAATCTGATGATTTGATTGTCGAAATTTCTACTGAAATTAGTCTAGATTCTCAAGAAGTAATGATTAAAATTCAAGATAATGGTTATGGAATGTCAGAGGAAATAAGAAAACAAATATTTGACAACTTATTTACCACAAAAGAAGTGGGTAAAGGCACAGGCTTAGGACTTTCCATTTCTCGCCAAATTGTAGAAGAAAAACATCAGGGTAAAATTATATGTGAATCTAAACTTGGTCAAGGTACAATATTTACTATTATGCTGCCAACTTTTCAGGATAATAATTCTGACTTAAATGACTAATTCAATAGCTGTAAAGGAAAAGAAAAATGTTTTTTTTTACTAAAAAAAATCAACAACAGGATTTATCAGAATCTCAGGCAGAAAATTCATCTCGTCATTTTTTAGTCCGGGTAATTATTGCTAGTACAACATTATTTGTTAGTTTTAGTACTTACTTCAGCTATCAAATAGTTAGGAATTTAATTTTAGATAATTTACGAGACAAAGCATTTCTAAAAGTAGAGCAAGGTGTGAATGAAATTGATAGTTGGTTGAGTAATAGAAAAGCCTCACTGGAAGCAATAGCAAATAATCCCATATTCCGAACTATGGAGTGGTCTCAAATTAAACCCTATTTGCAAGCAGAAGAAAAACGCTTGCCAGAATTTATGTATTTAGGAATGATCGATGCTGATGCTTTTTTATACACTACAGTAGAGGGAGAACCCAGTGGAGTGATTAATCTAAAAGACCGGGAACACGTTCAAGAAGCTCTGAATAAGGGTATCACAACTTTATCCGATCCGATCATTGCTCGCATTCCCAAAGGTAAAAGAATAGTGGCTTTTGAAGCACCAGTTTTTTCTGGCCTCCCCGAATTGGAAAAACCATTGGGAAAAGTTATTGGTTTAACTGATGCTGTAGTTGATATTGAAAAAGTCATTGATGTCGTAAATAGTTTGGAATATGGCAAAAAAAGTTATGCTTTTGCACTCAACTCTAAAGGAGAAGCGATCGTTCACCCAGACACAGAGTTAATGTCAACCTTAGAAAAACCTGCCCCTAGTTTGCTCAACTCTACAGACCAAGGTTTGGCAGTTATTGCTCAACAAATGGTTGACAAAAAACAAGGAATTTCCCTAACAAAAATAGACAGAATTTCCAAATATGTAGCATATTTACCCCTAAAAGAAGCCAACTGGTCAGTTGCCCTGGTTATTCCCCGACAGAATATTGAGTCTCAACTTAGACCTCTTAACTTAATTGCTGTAGTGGTAATAGCATTAGCAACAATGATGATGATTATTTTATGGAAAATACAATCATTTGAACAAAAACAACTGAAAAAATCTAAACAAGTAGCAGAAACAGCTAACCAGGCAAAAAGTGAATTTCTCTCAAATATGAGTCACGAACTGAGAACACCTTTAAACGGAATTCTGGGTTATGCTCAAATTCTCCAACGCGATCGCAACTTTACCCCTACTCAAAAAAATGCTTTAAATATTATTCATAATAGTGGAAATCACCTTTTAACCCTGATTAACGATATTCTAGATTTATCCAGAATAGAAGCTCGAAAAATGGAGCTTTATCTCAGTGAAATTAACTTTATTTTTTTCCTAGAAAGTATCGTGGGAATTATTAAAATGCGTGCTTTAGAAAAAGATATTCTTTTTAAATATGAACTAGATTCTCACTTACCAATTGGTATTAAAGCAGATGAAAAACGTTTACGACAGATACTATTAAATTTATTAGGAAATGCTGTAAAATTCACTGATAATGGTCAAGTAAATTTCCATATTAGTCAGATAGAAACTCAAACTAATCAAGCAAATATTCAGTTTGAAATAATTGATACTGGAGTCGGCATGACCGCCCAAGATTTAGAGAAAATATTTCAACCTTTTGAACAAGTAGGAGATACTAAACATCGACAGCAAGGAACAGGTTTAGGACTAGCTATTACAAAACAATTAATTGAATTAATGGGAAGTAAACTACAGGTTAAAAGTGAACTGGGTAAAGGTTCAACTTTCTGGTTTGAAGCAACTTTACCGACAGTTAATACCCCAATAGAAACTACTACTGAAACTATAGGACACATCATTGGATACCAAGGAAAAAAACAGAAAATTTTAGTAGTAGATGATAAACAAGACAATCTATTAGTGCTACAAAATATGCTGGAACCTTTAGGATTTGAAATAATTCTTGGTGTAGATGGTCAAGAGGAAATAGACCTAGCCCAAAAATATCAGCCAGATTTAATTTTAACAGACTTAGTAATGCCTGTGAAAACTGGATTTGAAGCAATTCAAGCTATTCGTAGCTTGCCAGAAGTAAAAAACACTCCTATTATTGCAGTTTCTGCCAGTGTTTTAGATATGAATAAAAAACAAAGTCAAGTAGCAGGTTGTGATGATTTTTTATCTAAACCAGTTGATGAAAACAAGTTATTCTTGCTATTAGAAAAATATTTACAATTAGATTGGATTTATGAAGAAGAAACAGCAGCAGAAAAACTAGATACAAATAGTATTAGTCTATCAGAAAAACTTGAATCTATAATTCCACCCCCTCCAGAAGAAATGGAAATATTATATGAATTTGTTATGCTAGGTAGTATGCGAAAAATCCAAGAAAGAGCAGCTTATATAGAAGAATTAGACGACAAATATATTCCCTTTGCCCAACATTTGAAAAATTTAGCACAAGAGTTTCGAGATCAAGAAATTACTGCTTTTGTAGAAAAGTATTTGTATCAAGATTGAAAATCAATGATGGTGTTGGTGAATCAAACTATGAAACCTAAATTTGGCAACATATAAAATGCTTTTCAGTTAATGGTTAGGCTATTGCCATTAAAGCACAATCATAGCCAAAATCACCAACGCCTATTTATATTCTTAAATATCAAACAACAGGGAATATCTACCATAGCAAAAATTACCACATTTTTACCTAAATATCTATCGAATTTACTACGATAAAATACTTATTTATGAAGATTCTGTAAAATTATGCAGATGATCTTGACAATAAAAAGACGGTGTTTGGGGATAAATTGTGCTTTGGAGTGTTATAAGAAACCGGGTTTATGAGAGGCAAATGTTAGCATAGTAGGCATTTAATATAAACCCGGTTTCTATATTTGATATCACCTAACCCCAGAAAAGGGGAAAATTCCTGCCCCTTAAAAAGGGGAAAACAGGGGAGTCTGTAAGTTATATCATGTCCGGATAATTAGTGATAAAAAAACTTTCTCCTTCTTCTCCTCTTTTTCCTCTTCCTTTTCCTTCTTCTTTTTTGTTTCTTCCCTCCTGACTCCTGATTCCTGACTCCTGACTCCTCCCTCGTTATTTATAACTGTTCAACCGGACATGATATTAGGTTTTATATAGAATCCGAGTAATTAGTTATCGTATTACTGAGGAGTAATGAGTAATGAGGTAGGGACGTTGCATGCAACGTCCGTACGGAGTAGGTAGTAAGAAAGGATTGGAATAGCATAAATTTTTAAATTCGTATTCATGTTTAACATATTTTAGTTGAGGAAGTAATGAGTTCGATTACTGTATAACCGGATTTTATATTACTCACAATTTTAGCCGAGACAGGCTAGTAGTATAACTACAACCAATTACCAACAATAATAAAAGATGACCAATGATAGGGCTTATTATAACCTTTATCTGGCTCTATTTCTCCTCTGATAAACTTAATTTGCACTTGACGTAGTGCTTCAGCTTTTCTCAGTTGGGAACTGTCAGACTGCAATAATTGCTGATAAAATTGTTTCATTAACTCCGCTGTAGAAGCATCACTTACTCTCCACAAACTGCCTAAAACACTACGAGCGCCAGCTCGAATGGAAACTCCAGCTAAACCTAGTGCTGCTCGTGTATCTCCTACTGCTGTCTGGCAAGCACTCAAAACTAATAATTCGACTGCTCGATTTGATCGCCTCAAATTTTCAGTCTGGAGTAATCGATCTAAATCTCTAACATTAATCCGTTGCTCCCAGTCTAAAATGAAGGTATCATCAGGATTAGAGCTAAACTGCCCGTGAGTTGCAATATGAACAATGTTAAAAGGGGCAGAATTAATCTCATTTTGGATGTTTATTTTTGTGAATTTTGTATCTGTTAACGGCTCAGATTTTGGTATGATTTTATTAATTGTCTCTAGTTCTTGTTGAATATTAGGTAAGGAATTGTAGCCTTCTACTGTGTAACTTGGTGCTTGTTGAGATGTTCCAGCAGTTAATACTCGTATCCGCTCTTTTAATAAAGGACTGGGATTGACTAATTGCAATCCAGGAACTACTGCAGTAGCATATCGTTCAACTAGATATCTTCCCCGAACACTATCGTAAAGCACGGAGATGGGAATATTTCTGAGGAATCCATCCAAAACAAAAACTAAAGTTTTAATTTGGCTATCATCATGTTCTAAATCTGCCTCCAAATCTGATTCAAATGGTTCAATTAACCATTGATAAAGTTGGTTAGAGCTTTGCTGAACTTGAGGGATTGATCGTCGAACGCTAGTTATGTTAACTGCAAGTTCAAATAAACTTTCTTGAAATTGTTTTTCAAACTCGTCATCACTCGTTGCAGCATAGCGAAAATTATCAGTACCAGGCAACTTAACAATAACACTTAATTTATTCTCTAACAAAATTGGATAAATAATAGCTGCATTTTCATCAATTTCATCAATATTAATATCTTCTGCACTAATACAAGCATCTTGAAAAAAGTTATCCAATTCTGCTAGTTGTAAAGATTCAATCACCTCACGAGCAGCTTTAATATTTGATAAACTAGGTTGAGTTGAGCCAGATTCTGGTTGCAGTAATAACGTCACCAATTTTCTATATAAGGGTTCGACGCTAGCACGAAAATTGAATTTAACATCTCTATTGAGAGCGACTAAATTGCGTCGTAAAACTTGCAGGGTATTAAAAGCAGATTTGTAAGCAATAAGTGCTTCTGGAGAATTGCCTTGCTGGTTATAAATATCTCCTAATTGTTCTTGGAGTTGATAAGCAACATCTGAAGCTGAGACTTTTTGAGCGATCGCCAAGGCTTGATTAGTTAAATTGAGTGCTTTTTCAAGTTCTCCATTTTTTTGAGTTAATTTTCCTTGAGATCCAATTCCATAAGCTTCTAAACGAGAATTATCCAAAGCTTTTGCTTGCTGAATTGCTTGGTTTAGCAGTTCATTAGTGGAAGTCAATTCAGTCAAATTATTTGGAATTTGACTTAAAGTCGATCTAGGGTCTATTTGCTCAAAGTTTACGATAATTTCTGCAAGTTTTATTGTTAGTTGAATAGAGTAAATATTGGGATTAATTTGTCTTAAAGTTTGAACAACTTGAGGTAAATTATCAATCTGAAATTGTACATAAGGTTGGAGGAAATTATCCCGAAGTTGCTTATACCATTGTCTAAAATTGAGTAACAAATCTAGATGATTTACCGTAGCCTGAACTTTAACTAATTTTTCATCAGAAACATTATAAGCTTGTTGATAATAAGATAAGCCTTGATCAACTAAAGCTTGAAGTTCTTGTTTTTTTCTTTTTTTCCCTGGGTTAAAATTAGCAAAATTCTTGGCTTGAGAAAGAATATTATTCCCTAAATTAAGCAGTAATTGCCCTTTGGTACGATCATAATTTGCTAAAGGAAAACCAGCTTCTAAAACTTGTTGAGACAACCTAAGTTTACCGATCGCCCACAATCCATTTCCCAAGGCTTGTAACCCCTACTGCTCCTAGGAGGGGAAAGTCGGTTTTTATTGTAGTAGACCGACACATCTAAAATGGTGCGTTACGATGGATTGCTGAATCCCTTTGATAGTCAGAACTTAAGCCGTATAACGCACCCTACAAGTTTTGCTTCCCACACTTACTTTTATTTGTCACTGCTTTTAGATTTAATCAGCAAACCATAATTAAAGATATTTCTCATTATCAATTATCCATTATCAATTATCCATTATCCATTATCCAATACCCAACTTACCAGCTAAACCTGGAGTTAGAGGGAACAAAGTAGCGATCGCTAAAAACAAAGCTAACAAACACAAAGCTGCCCGCGCATCATCTGGTTCAGTTAATTCATTTAAACAAGGGCGTTCTAAATTTCGTTGTAATACCAAAATAATAATAGCCCAATACAATGCCAAAGGATTAACCAAAGAAGCGATCGCCAAGACGATAAAAGTAAAAAATGTTGATCTACCTGCAACTTTCCGACCATAAACTGCTTGAACAATTCTACCACCATCCAACTGACCCGCCGGCATCAGATTAATTGCTGTAATAAGTAAACCCAACCAACCCATAATTGCTAGTGGGTGAACATCTACTATATTTTGATGTACTGCCGGACCTAAAGTCACTCGCGCTAGAGTTCCCACCAAAACAGAAGCTCTGAAAAATTCTGATGGCATTTGAAACAGACTACCCTCCTGGGAAAGCAACAAACCCCCTAATAACATTACCAAAGAAATTACTCCTCCAGCAGCAGGTCCGGCAAAAGCAACATCAAACAGAACTTTTCGGTTAGGGATCATCGACTCGAAACGGTTAAGAGAACCAAAACTACCAATTTGCCAAGCAGGGAGAAAGAACGGCCAACTAAAGCGAACATTGTGACGTTTTGCCAAGACTTGGTGAGCTATTTCGTGACCGCCCAAAACTATCCATAGACCAATGACAACAGGTAATGCTTCTTGATATCTCATAGGTTCGTTGAAAAAGTCGAACCCTAACAACAACCCACCTGCTTCAAAACTGGTAGCAATAGTAGCAAGCAATAGAATAACTGCCAGAATTTTTTGGGATATAGTGGCAGGTTTAGGGTCAGTTTTGCTTGGTAAAATGATGACTACTGGTTTAGCTTCCGGGCTTTCCAATAAAAATAGTCGGTAGCGATCGCCGAGTTTTTCTGTCAATTTTGCTGATAATTTAGTATGAACCGTTTCTGGTTCTCCCCGTAAATTTCCCTTGAAAATAGCTCCCTCTTGATAAGGGATAGTTTCTGTTGCAAAAAAGGTATCGATACCAAAAATGTCTTTGACTTTTTGCAAGTCTTCAGTTGGAATAGGAATAAATTCTAGAGTTTCTTCTTTTTTCTGTTCCTCGTTTTCTATTTTCTCTACATTTGGTAATTTAGTTGTTTCTTCTCTCGAATCAGGTTTTAAGGAGTTGCTAATAGATTCAATATTGGGTTTATTTTCTGCTTCTTGAGCTGCTATTATTCGTAGTTGCCTTCCCAAATAAATGTACAATGCTGTACAAGCTATTAGCAGAAATAGAATTAATACTAAGTTGATATAAATTCCCCCAGCAAATAGAGCAAAAAATAGTAGCCAAGGTGCCATTAGAACTACTGATTGTAGCCAGGCCAAAATGCCTGTTTTGCCATAAGGTCTAGCTCTGTAGTATCCCCAGCCCAGAATTCCCAGGGCAATCAAAGATACTATAACTGTGGTTGTATTTTCGGATGTGGTGTACATAGTCAGTTATCAGTTATCAGTTATCAGTTATCAGTTATTAGTTAACAGTTATATTAGTTATTAGTTATTAGTACCTCCTGTAATAGCTATGCTTTATAAACATCTTTACATAAAAATTGACAAGATAGAATAGATAAGTTATTTATCTGCAATTTTACTTTATTTCTAGAGATGTCTATTTTATAGTATGGTTGTGGTCACCAAACCCAAGTGCATAAAGGATTTGGGAACCAAACCCCTACAGTTTTTCTCTCAATAATTTCATATTGCTATATAACTATTTTGAAGGATTTAAAAACTGATTTTTTTACTACTATAGTTATTGCAATAGTAGATAATTATTTCAGTTCATATTAGTATATATTCGCCCATTCTTTTGTCTAAATAAAGTATTTTTATTTAATTGATTTTTCACTTCAGATATTGCCAATAATAATTAAGTTAATCATCATTTTCTCTTTCTATCAAAATGATTAAATCGACTTAATCTTGTAGTAATTGTTCTATATTTTCTGGGTTTGCATGAATCTGACTCCGATGTTTTGCAGATGTATAATTAGGATTGAGTCTAATTGCTTGATTATAATCAGCGATCGCTCCCCAATTATCTCCCGCTTTTCGCAGTACATTTCCCCGTCTGTAATAAGCTTTTGGATGAGTTGAATCTATTTTAATTGCCTCATTATAATCAGCAATTGCTCCCTCATAATTTTCTAATTTATCTTTAACATCACCTCTGTGAATATAAGCATCTGCATGACGAGGGTCTATCTTTATTGCCCGATCAAATTCTGCTAAAGCTGATTGATAATTTTGTTTTTCATATTTAGCTAATCCTTGTTGATAAAAATGATTAAATTCTGTCTGCTCATGTCCTATAGCTGTAGATATTTTTGTTTCTATTTCTGTTTTATTTTCATCAACATTAACATTAACCAAGTTAATATTTGTGAGAGAATTACTTACTATACTACTTCCTGCCAAAGCCTCCTTCCTTGCCCATTTATCTGCTGCTAAAATATCATCTAGACTAGGATTTTCCTGATTACTTGACTTATGTTTTTCACAGACATATTCAATCAATTTTGGAATATCTAAAAACGGAATTTTTTCTTCTAAAAACAAGGCAACAGCCTGTTCATTTGCTGCATTCAAAACTGCAGGCATAGAACCACCCATACGACCTGTAGAATAAGCTAACTGAATGCAAGGATATTTTAAATTGTCAGGTTCCTTAAAAGTCAAACTTCCAGCTTTAACTAAATCTAGCTGTTCCCAATCAGTATAAACTCTTTCAGGCCAAGACAAAGCGTAAAGCAAAGGTAAACGCATATCAGGCCAACCCAATTGAGCTAAAACAGAAGTATCTTGTAACTCAATTAAAGAGTGAATTATACTCTGGGGATGAATGACTATATCAATATTTTCATAATCCAATCCAAACAAATAATGAGCTTCAATAACTTCCAAACCTTTATTCATCATTGTGGCAGAATCAACGGTAATTTTTCGACCCATTGACCAGTTAGGATGTTTAATAGCATCTGCCACTTTTACATTTGATAATCTCTCAATTGGCCAGTCTCTAAAAGCACCACCAGAAGCAGTTAAAATAATTCTGCGTAGACCCTCTTTAGGTACACCTTGAAGACATTGAAAAATTGCTGAATGTTCTGAGTCTGCAGGTAATAATTTTACTCCATATTTTTCAATTAAAGGATTAACAACCGGACCTGCTGCAATAAGTGTTTCTTTATTTGCTAAAGCAATATCTTTGCCTGCTTCTATAGCAGCAATAGTAGGTAATAAACCAGCACAACCAACAATACCTGTTACGACTGCTTCTGACTTGCCATATCTTGCTACTTCTGTAACACCATCTTGGCCAGCAAGCAATTGAGGTTGAGGTTCCAGGTCAGAAATGGCCTCTTGTAGTGCCGTAAATTTGGACTCATCATTAATAGCAACAATTTGAGGGCGAAATTGTCTGACCTGTTGGGCTAATATTTCTACATTACTTCCTGCCGCTAACCCAATAACTCGAAATTTGTCTGGGTTATGAGTCACAATGTCTAAGGTTTGAGTACCAATGGACCCTGTAGATCCCAAGATTGTAATTGCTTTCATATTTTTTTAAGAAAGTTGTCCACAATTCCACTATACGATTCATTGGTCATTTTGTGTTAAGTAGTTGTACGGTATTAATTAGATATATTTACTAAATACATATTTATGGGATTATAAGATTTATTAGAGACTTAAACAGGGAAAAACAATGAATTTTCAAAGTAAACCTGCATTTATCACAAACTAATTTTAAAAGCTGATTTGGATGTCAAAAATTGAGCTTTTTCAAAAATCAGAGAAACTTTGAAGTTAACCAAGATAAAATTCAATACTTACCATCAAAATTTTCCATTATTGCCTGATTTAAGGAATTGATTAACCCAGATTAGAATAACAAAAAAGACCGCTTATCTTATCAGTCATTTCTAGAACTATTTATGGCAGTTATAAATAAGCTTTGGTAAATTTTTATCCTCAGAAAGTTTAGGAAAATCTAAAGATTTAACCATTAGAAAAAAATTTAAATACCCATTTAAAAATCTTAAACGAATGACATAAATGATAAAAATGTCACTCTAAAGTTTTTGCTTCTAGCCAAATATCTTCCAGGGGGTTTTGTTCCGGCGAATGGGGAGCAAATTGAGTAAAATTGAAGCGCGTCATAAATAATAGTTCTGTAAAAGATGGAACTGAAGTTGATTATTTAATCACAAATAAGCAAAATACAAAGTCTGACAAGAGAATGGATAATTACTACCTTTTCTCAAAGATTGTGGAAAAGTGTTATATAAAAGCTAAGGGATTCAGTCTGACAAAATGTGTAATTAATTTTGTGTAACTGCTTAAGATTAAAGTTGACTGGCGTTTGAAAGTGCATAATGCCAGAGAAAAAATGGGTCGTTTATATCCTAATGTTAACCTATCATAATTAAATTGGTCATCTACTATATAGGACTACCTATATCCAATTCAGCAACACCAAAATATTATTACAAAGTGTAAATTTCTCAGCAAAAAAAACTCTAATTATTCGATAATAAAATTTATAGTTTTCTGATTGAGGAAAATATAAACTTTACTAAGGATTTGAGGTATAGAAGTTGACAAAAGTAAAAAAGAAAGTAAAGTTCAGGTTGCTATTGAATACATAAGTCAAGGGACTGCACTACTAGAAGCTGACAAACTACTCCAATTACCCAAAGGAAATAAAGAGAAAAAAGATTAATGACTAAACTAATTATACAAATTCCTTGTTATAACGAAGAAGCTACTTTAGGAATGACTCTAACTGAATTACCTAGAGAACTTCCTGGTATAGATAAGATAGAATGGTTGATTATTAATGATGGTAGTATTGACAAAACTGTAGAAGTTGCCAAAGCAGCAGGAGTCGATCATATTGTTAATTTTGGATATAATCGAGGATTAGCAAAAGGTTTTATGGCGGGAATAGAAGCCTGTTTGCAACATGGAGCTGATATTATTGTTAATACGGATGCTGATAATCAATATTGTGCAGCAGATATACCTAAACTAATTGAACCAATTTTAGATGGAAGAGCAGAAATGGTAATTGGTGCTAGACCAATTCAAGAGATTAAACATTTTTCACCAATCAAGAAACTTTTACAAAAAATAGGTAGTTTAGTCGTCCGTATTGCTAGTGACACGAAGATTGCTGATGCTCCTAGCGGTTTCCGTGCTATTAGTCGTAATGCAGCACTACAATTAAATGTTTTTAATACTTATACTTACACACTAGAAACTATTATACAAGCTGGACAAAAAGGAATGACAATTATTTCTGTCCCCATTAGAACTAATGGTTATTTGCGACCGTCCAGATTAGTTAAAAGCATTCGACTTTATATCCAGAGATCGATTTTGACGATCATTAGGATTTTTATGACTTATAAGCCTCTAAAGTTTTTCACAATTTTAGGGGCTATTCCCTTTAGTTTCGGTTTCATTTTATGTGTACGTTGGTTGATTCTATACTTGATTGGCTCACAGAGAAGTCATATCCCTAGTTTAGTCTTAGCTACAATTTTAATTTTAATGGGATTTCAGCTATTTATTTTTGGTCTAATTGCTGATTTGATGTCAGTTAATCGTAAGCTTTTAGAAGATATTCAGTTAAAATTCCGTCGTGATTTTTTGGCTGACTCATTAGAAAAAAAACCGAAAAATTATAATTTTGACTAGCTTGGTTTTGGTAGAAAAAACTAGAATTTTTCCAAAATATTTATTATTGAATTATTGAAATATTAAAAATGATAATTCTTCCTATCTTATCTTTCGTTTTGATTTTTGCT
>JBCDJM010000079.1:0-27209 GCA_038747755.1 Cyanobacteria bacterium P01_H01_bin.35 | reverse complement strand
TTTTTTATAATAACTTTTTATTTTGTTACTTCTTTTCTAATTCCACATAAAAAACAACTATCTTGGGGTTTTTTGTGTGGGTTCAGCCAACAACCCCCACTCCTTCTCTAAGAATGATTATCATTATCATTGATAAAAAATCCACATTTTCCACAGAGGTTGAATCCAATAAACCCTTATCCAACAATAGTTTTGAGCTGCTTGTCACCCCGTGAGCGGTTGTCCTTTGCGGTTCTTCCTACAGTTCCTTGACACCCTGGTAGTAAATTTTGAATGGGTTCCCATTGGTCCCATACGCAAAGCATAACGTCTAGTCATTTAGAGCAGTCCTATGCATGTTGTTCCTGTCATTATTTTTCATAAGCATAGTATACATTTAATGTCAAGCTCTTTAATTGATGACACGCCCTAAATGTTTAATCCATTTTCAAAGAATTTTCAAATGTCATTCTCTGTTCAGCATTTCTAATAAAATAGCCACTGAGCATTGCTGAAGCTAATAATTTACCTAAATTTTCTCTGCTAGTTGTTACATTTACATTAAATTGTTCTGAGGGTAGATTACCTAAGAGTCCAATAATATTTCGCTCCATCACCTGAAAAACTTCTTGGGAATTTGGTTTTGATAAGTGGGAAACTGTATCTGGACTCATAGATTGGACATATTGCCAAAGTAAATTGGCTCCTTCTGAACTTTCTTCAAACAACTCTGGCCTGTTATTGTTTCTATTGGTCACTTTCTACCTCCATTTCAGAAACTCTTTTTGACAAGTATGGTTTATGGACTTAACCAACCATATCTATTGCAATTGTTAATATTTGTTCTATTTCCTCAATACTAATTTAACAGAATGTTGCTAGAAGTCCCCACTATAGAATCCCTTCAGGGATCTATTTAAAATATATATTGGGTAGTAGGGGAGTAGGGGAGAGTGTAAGATGGTGAAGCAAGGGAGCCTTTATTCTACCTTTTTCCTCTATTCTATTTCTGCATCTCCTGAATTCTGAATTATGACTCAAGAGCCAAAAACCTGCACCTTTGATCATATTCCCAATGAGTCCTATATAGTCTTTGCTTTACCAATAACTAGGGTGAAAATTAAAAATTTATGATGAGATGGGGTGAGGAGGAGAGAGAAACAACGATAAATCCAATAATACTATATTATACAATCAATACCATGTCATCTCTCCCTAAGTTCCCATCTTCAGTTTCTCAACAAAGATTTCAAGAGATATTGGCTACTAACCTTGGAGCAATTCTCGTCTTGTAAGCATTCAGCTATTAGTATTTCCGTTCCAGAATGCTGCCTAAACAGCTCTCAGCTTTTGAAGTTAATAGCTTACTAGAGTTAGCTCACAACCTTTTTCGTGTCAGACTTTTAATTCTCCCCATCAGACTAATTCCTCCTAATACAACAATGAGTTAATAGCTGATAGCTGACGGCTGTTTGCGTAGCATTCCAAAGGAAAGCTCCTCTGTTAGCGCCGATCCTCCGCAGGAGGCAAGAGGCTAGCTGACGGCTGTTTGCGCAGCATTCCGCAGGAAATGCTTACCTTGTCTTTGTCTGTAGAGCATCAAAAAATAGATTTTCTGCTTCGGTTAAACCGATACACCGAAGCAGAAATATAACATTAAATTAGATTAATGTATAAGTTTCTCAAAGCAGTTGATTATCCTTAACTAGCTAAATAGTCATTCATATCTTGCTTTCTTTTACGAAGTTTACTTAAAGCTTCCCGCTCTATCTGTCGTACTCTTTCACGACTAATATTTAGACGATCGCCGATTTTAGATAGAGTCATGCTTTGCCCATCTTCTAAGCCAAACCTTAAGGCCAAAACTTGCTTTTGTTGAGGAGTCAGGTCAGCCATAATTGATTCTAAATCAGTCCGCATGGAAGATTGGAGAGCATAATCTTCTGGAGAAGCTCCCGTGTCTTCTAACAAATCTCCTAACTCTGTATCTTGGTTATCTCCAACTCGCAAATCAAGTGATAAAGGTAAGCGAGCCCGTTCTAAACATTCCCGGATTTGTTTTGGAGTTAAACCTAGTTCTGTTGCTATTTCAGCAGTAGTAGCCGAACGTCCTAGCTGTTGGGTCAGTTGACGCTGAACTTTTTTAATCTTGTTCAGCTTTTCTGTAATATGAATAGGTAAACGAATTGTGCGGCCTTTTTCTGCAATAGCTCTAGTAATGGCCTGACGAATCCACCAATAAGCATAAGTAGAAAATCTATAGCCCTTGGTAGGGTCAAACTTTTCTACTCCTCGCTGCATACCAATAGTACCTTCTTGAATTAAATCAAGCAAATCTACATTTCGTTTGATATACTTTTTAGCAACAGATACAACTAAGCGTAAATTGGCCTCTACCATTTTGCGCTTTGCTCTCTCACCTTCCCTGATAATTCGCTGCAATTCGCTCTTTGAAATATTTTTGGCATCGGCCCATTCTGTTAATGTTGGCTTACGACCTAACGCTTCAGCTAAAGTCTGATGGAATTCTTGCAAAGATGTTAAGCGTTGCACCTGTTTCCCATAAAGAATTTCTTCTTCGTGGGTTAATAGGGGAACACGACCAATTTCTCTTAGATAAGTGCGTACAGAATCAATGTCTGAGGTTTTACCAATCTTCATAATCTTCCTCCCGCTAGATAATTCTACTTTGAGGTAGCAAGAAAAGTGGGCGGGCATTACGCTTTTCTTGAATTTTTATTAAAAAAGTTTTTTTCTCTCACCATTTATGATTAATTTGGCCTAGAGAGATTCTAAATTATAGATTTTAGATTTTTTAGATATGACCAAAGAGTTTCAATTTTACTGGGCTTCTATGGTGGACATTTTTTGGCAATAAAAAAGTTTTACTATTTTGAAATTTAGATTTAGTACAGAATCCTAGTAGAATTTACCTAAAGTAAACCTTTTTGTTTTCTTATCGCTTCAGATAAGTGTGCCCTTTACATAACTCAATACTATGTTAAGAATATTAACATTTATGAGAGCAGATGGCTATACCTAAACCAATTGATTTTTCGGATGAATAGGTTTAATTGCCTATATGAGACTACTCATAAATTCTTAAGAAAATTGCATCCTGCACAACAAAATCAAAAAAATTTTGCAAAAATATTTGATCAAGTTAAAAGTCCTGGAATTATTCTTGCTTTTGACTTCTAACTTTTGACTTTTGACTTAGTTCATACATGACCAGAAAATAAGGTCTCAAGCCTTCCCTTTTAAGCTATCCATTACCCATAACTCTTGAAACCCTTGTGGGGATCAGGGGAGCAGGGTGCAGGGGAGAAAGAAGAAAGAATCATAGTAGCTAAGTAAAACTACTTAAGTTATCAAAAAAAATGTATTTTTCCATACATTTTTTCTCCTCAACAAGCGGAATAGGTAATGAACCATAACTCATCTATTTTGTCAAGTTTTATGTTAATAAAGATATGGGTAAAGCATAGCCTTTGAAGGCAGGGCTGTTTCAAAGTTAAATAAATAACAGATTTAGGAGAATTAGGGATATCATTACCGGAATTTGGGGAAAATTCACGAAAAACGGACTATTTTTCGGGTTAGAGGTAGAGAAAAGCTCCCAAAAAATCTTGGTCAAATCAACAGAATTTCTGAAAAATCAATTGCCACACCAAAATTATTAAGGGATAAAGAAAGGGGAAAATCATAGGTAAAGGATGGAAAATTCTCCCCTGCTCCCTGCTCCCTGCTCCCTGCTCCCCTGGAGCCTTAACCAATGAACAGCCCTGCCCTTTTAAGGGGGTAAAAAAGAAAATTCACTGTTTCAAGCCTCCCTATTCCATTGAGGTACTGATAACTGATAACTGATAACTGATAACTGATAACTGAAATGACTTATTGTCTCGGTATTATTACTGAATCTGGTATTGTAATGGCCTCTGACTCTCGTACTAATGCGGGAGTGGATTATATTTCGACTTATCTGAAGTTGTTTGATTTTTCTTTAACTGGAGAGCGGGTCATTCTGGTTAGCACTTCTGGGAACTTATCAATTACTCAGGGAGTCATTAATGAACTTAAAAAGGATTTAAAAATTTCTGAGGGTATTAATCTTCATAATTTGTCTACCCTCTATGAAATTGCTCGCTACATCGGGGGGAAAATTCGACAAATTTTAGAGCAAGACCGCTCTTGGTTACAACAAGACAGAATTGATACAGGATGCAGTATTTTATTGGGAGGGCAAATTAAAGGACAAGACCCGGAATTATTTTTGATTTATGCTCAAGGAAATTGTATTTCTGCTACTAAGGAAACACCTTTTTTACAAATAGGTGAAACTAAATATGGGAAACCTATCTTAGACCGTGCTTTAAGTTTTTATACTTCTTTGGAGGCTGCTGCTAAATGTGCTTTAGTTTCTATTGATTCTACTATGAAATCTAATCTTTCTGTAGGACCGCCGATTAATTTGGTGATGTATGAAAAGGATAGTTTGAAAGTTCAGCATCGGTTACAAATGCGTTTGGGCGACCCCTATTTGGCTAAGGTTAGGAAGTTATGGGAAGTTGCTCTTAAGGAAGCTCTTGATGAAATGCCGGATTTAAATTGGTTATATGATTGTCAAGAGTCTCAGGAAGATATTTTGATTGATTGAGGTGTTCATTAATGGATAATGGATAATTGATAATTACCTCTGGTTAAAACTGTTACGGAATTGAAGATCGGGAAATATTATTTCTTCTTTTCCCCTATTCAAGGGGAGACTTTAAACCAAAATTATTTAATTATTAATTATTAATAATTCGCTAAGAAGTAAGAAGTAAGAAGTAAGAAGGAATGAAGTAAGACTGTAGGTTGGGTTAAGCGCCAGCGAACCCAACAGAAACTATATTTATTATGGTTAATTAATGTGACTTAAATATTAGGAAATTGTTTAGTGTTGAAACCTGAATTATCAAAAACATAACTGGAGAATATTTTATCAGGCAAAATTCTAGTGCTATATCTGTTGGGTTTCTCTGACTCAACCCAATGTACAAAAATATTCATCACCAGAATATTTAATCTGTGGAGGATAAGACTAATTTAGTAATCAGGAAGAAGGAATATTTTTGGTTAGCAATTCAGGAGCAATCCCACATAAACTTCACTAACAAAACAGGTTAAAAATTTATTTCGTCTGCCAATCTGAATTATCAAAAATATCCCTGGAGAATATTTTCTCAGCCAAAATTTTCAGGCCATATCTGTTAGGTTTCTCTGACTCAACCCAACCTACAAAAATATTCCCCACCAGAATATTTAATACTATGAATAATAAACAAAGTATGAAAAGTAAAAAAAAATCTAAACATAAACTCAAGTTATGGCTTTTTCAGCAATATCTGAAACTGCAAAGAATATGGATTTTTTTAGAGAAAGAAAACTTTATTCGTTTAGTTATTCTGATTGTCGCTATTGTTAGTTTGAGTACAATCGGAATTTATCTAGCAGAACCTAATATTTCTTTAATTGATAGTCTATGGTGGACAATTGTAACTCTAACCACAGTCGGTTATGGTGATATTACTCCAGTTACAACAATAGGTCGCCTAATTGCAATAATTGATATGATTTTGGGATTGCGCTTCTTGGAGTTTTTAGTGCGACATTAGCTAGTATTTTAATCGATCAAAAAATTAAGGATGATTTAGGTATGAACTCTTATGAATTTGAGAACCATATTATTATTTGTGAATGGAATTACCGCGCCGAAACGATTATTAAAGAATTACGAATTGACTCAAAAATTCAGGAAAAACCTATTGTTTTAATTGCCGATATTGAACACAAACCTCTAGAAGATAGACATTTATTTTTTGTGAGAGGTCAAGTTTCAGATGAGACTTTAAGTCAAGCCAACTTAAAAGAAGCAAAGACTGTTATTATTTTAGGAGATGATAAGTTAGATTACAAAAATCGAGATGCAAAAGTAATTTTAGCAACTCTAACAGTTGAAAGTATTAATAGAAATTCTTATACGATTGTTGAGTTAGTCGATAAAGCCTATGTCCCTACTTGTAGACGCGCTCATGCAGATGAAATTATTGTCACAAGTCAATTAAGTAGTCGGTTAATTTCTAAAGCAGCTCTCAATCATGGTATTAGTGAAGCTGTTTCTGATATCTTAAGTTATGAATATGGAAGTCAACTTTATAAAGTTACACTACCTAAATCAGAGGTAGGATTGAATTTTATTGATGTTTTTGTGCGGATGAAACAAACATATCAAGCGATTATAATTGCAATTCAAAAAGGAAAAGAAGGAAATGTAATTTATAATCCTCCCTCTGAATATAAGTTCAATGAAAATGATTATTTGATTGTGATTGCGGCTAGTGAAAAAACAGGCGGATTAAATCAAGCATTATCTGACATTTAGACAACCTTTGAGATTAATTATTTAAATTATTTATTAGATGGTAGACTTTAGTGTAGGTTAAACCCTAGCGCAACCCAACATAAACTATACTAATAAAGCAGGTGATAAAATTATTTCATCTTCAAACGTGAATTATCAAAAACATCCCCCACTAAATCTAACAATAGTCGTCAATTGTCAGTTATTTCATTTATCAATATTTGGCAGAAAATCTCTCTCTAATAATTATAAATTATCGTAAATTATGGTCAACTCAATTTTCCTATTTGTAGTAAAATTATATGTTATTCTGAATATACAGAATTTCTGATGTAATTGAACTATTCTGTCTATCAGCAATTAAGAAAAATCGTATAATGTGACGTTTTATCGAAAAAAAAAATCCCCCACCAGAATATTCAATTTATGGGGGATAATATTAATTAGTTGTTAGTTGAAAAGTTGTAAATGAATGATTGTAATAATTAAGAATATATTAATTGACGTAATTGTAACATAAAGGGCAGTTCAGAGTTTATTACTGTTTTCTCTATGTTAATTACTTCTTGGCAAAGGTGAAAAGCCAAGTCCTTTTCAGAGGAATTTAAAGCCTTCAATTCAGTAGTAGCAAACTTAAGCGCTATTGCAGGATTGTTTCCAGCACCTTCATGTTGATATTTGTTGAGCCAGATGTCAAGAACTAATCTTACGTTGTCATGGGAAGTTCTTAGGAGGTGAGACGCTTCTTCAACAATTAAATCTTTTTCTTTATCACTAGCCTCACCATCTACAACAGCAGCCAGAGTAGCTAACCTTATTATACTATCTGTAGCAGCATCAGAAAATTTAGCAGACTTCATAATTTATCTCCATGAAAGTAATTAGAGTAGTAGTTATTTATCTATACAATTGCATCAATAAATAACCAATATCTTCACTATTCAGCCTAAATCAAAGTCGTCAATTTTTAGTTATTTCATTCATCAATATTTTGCAGAAAATCTCTCTCTGAGGATTAAAAATTATTATAAATTCCGGGCAACTATATTTTCCTATTTGTAGTACAATACTCTTTGATAAAAATCTAAATAATACACAAAAAATTATTCCTTCTACGCAGAAATTTGATATACTCGTTATCTACTTGAATTTATACTAATCTGATTAAACCTCTTGCCAAAGTCCTAGAATTAAATTTAATGAAAATGAAAATAAAATTTACACTTTATTCATCAAATTTAAGCCATCTATTATCGTAAGCATTCAGCTATTAGCTAACCTATTTCTACGGTAGCTCTCGCTTTTTCGTATAGGGAATGCTCCGCAAACATGTCGCGCAGCGTTAACGTTTGCGATAGCATTCCGTAAGGAAAGTTGTGCGTTAGCTAAACAGCTCTCAGCTTTTTAATAAATAAAGCACTTCTGCTACATTTTAACTAATTCTTGGAAATCTCTTAATTGCTTTTTCCTCCTTGAAAGGTAATTAAGCTGATAACGCAGTTCCTATGTAAGAGGCTAGCTGATTGCTGACGGCTGTTTGCGCAGCATTCCGCAGGAAATGCTTAACTATTATCTGTTACGCTAATCGTCAATAAAGAATTATTAAATATCGAAAATTTAGTAGAATTATTAACTACAATTATCTAATTTTTATTTTTTTATTTCTCTAAACATCGTTATACAGCGCTTCCCGTTGTTCTAAGGTATACCTATCACGGGCTACAATAGTTTTACTATTCACGCCTACTAAATCATTGCTCCGAAATATGCTTATTTTCTCCTACTCCCTATTCCCTACTCCCTACTCCCTATTTAGAATTAATAATGTCAATAAAAGTCAGTCTGAATCATCAACTTATTTACAATTTTGACCGCCCTATTATTCTCGGACCGCATCAGTTAGGATTGCGTCCTTCTCCTCATTGTCGTACTCCGATTCAAAGTTATTCATTAAAAGTTGAACCTCAAGAACATCAAATTACTTGGCAACAAGATGTTTATGGTAATTTTATTAGCAAAATTAATTTTCTTCAGAAAACAGATAAACTTAAAATTGAAGTTGACATAATCGCTGAACTTAAACCTATAAATCCCTTTGATTTTCTCCTAGAAGCTGATGCTGAAAAATATCCTTTTACTTATGAAAATAATTTAAAAAAACAACTAACTCCTTTTTTAGAAATCGCCGAATCAGGGGATTTACTACAGGAATGGATAAATAAAAACAGGCAAACAGATATCTATACTACTAATTTTCTCAATTCTATTAATCAACAACTTGCTCAAGATATTAACTATGAAATTAGACTAGAAGCAGGTATTCAAACTTGCGAAGAAACCCTCCACAAAAAAATAGGTTCCTGTCGAGATACAGCTTGGTTATTCGTACAAATTTTGCGTCATTATGGTTTAGCAGCTCGGTTCGTTTCTGGATATTTAATTCAACTGAAAGAAGATATCCCACCCCTCGATAATTCCCCTACTCCAGAATTTGACAATGGAGACTTACACGCTTGGGCAGAAGTTTATTTGCCGGGGGCAGGTTGGATAGGTTTAGACCCCACTTCTGGTTTCTTGGCAGCAGAAGGTAACATTCCTCTTGTCTGTACTCCAGAACCTACAGCAGCAAATCCAGTACGAGGCACAACTGAACCCTGCGAGTCTAACTTAGAATTTTCCGTCACTGTCTCTCGGTACGAAGAAAAACCTAGAGCAAGTAAACCTTACAGTGAAGAGGAATGGGAAAAAATTAACAACCTCGGTAGGGAAATTGAGGCAAAACTAAGACGTCTTAGTTTAGGGTTAACGATGGGAGGAGAACCTACTTTTATTTCTATTGATAATTTTGAATCTCCGCAATGGCGAGTTGAAGCTTTGGGAGATGAAAAACGCCGACTTGCGGGAGAGTTGTTAGACCGTCTGGAAAAAAGATTTGCCAAGAATGGGGGATTATTACATTATGGTTTGGGTAAATGGTATCCGGGTGAAGCTTTGCCAAGGTGGGCACTAGGATGTTATTGGCGCAAAGATGGGGTTCCTATTTGGAGCGATCGCTCTCTCATGGCACAAGATAATCAAGATTATGGTCATACTCGGAAGGAAGCAGAAATTTTTATCCAAAGTTTAGCACAACATCTGGGTGTTAATTCAAGTTGTACCATTCCTGCTTATGAACAGGAAACTGAAACACCTGCGGGTTATGTTTTGCCGATTTTGTCAGTGTTGCAAAATAAAAATTTGCACTGGAGTAGTTGTCATTGGCAATTGCCAGAAAGTAAATTATATTTGCTTCCTGGTGACTCACCCTTGGGGTTTCGTTTGCCACTTAGTTCAATTTCTTGGGCAGAAAATTTGGAACCTGAAGCAACTGTCGATCTTAACTACCCACCTACAACTCCAAGTCCTACATTCTTAGAAGCTCCTGAAAATTCTATTCGGGTAGCATTAACCACAGAAGTACGACAGGGAAAAGTACATATATTTATTCCACCCATGACTTCTGCTAGGAGTTATTTAGATTTAATTGCGACGATTGAAAATACAGCAAAGCAACTAAAAATTCCTGTAATAGTTGAAGGTTACACACCTCCTGGCAATGAGGGAATAGATGGATTTCAAATTACTCCAGACCCAGGGGTAATAGAAGTAAATATTCATCCGGCAGAAAATTGGCATGAATTGGTGGAAATTACGACAAGTTTATATGAAGAGGCGCGTTTGTGTCGGTTGGGAACTGAGAAATATCAGTTAGATGGTCGCCGGATAAGTACGGGTGGGGGAGCGCATATTACTATTGGTGGTAAGAGTCTGTCGGAAAGTCCTCTATTGCGACGACCAGATTTATTGCGGAGTCTAATTACATATTGGCAACATCATCCTAGTTTGTCTTATTTATTTTCTGGTTTATTTGTCGGTCCGACGAGTCAGGCACCTCGGATAGATGAGGCGCGACATGAAAGTTTGTATGAGTTGGAAATTGCTTTTCAGGAGTTACAACCGGGAAAGGAAGTTGCGCCAGAATTGATAGATCGTTTGTTGAGAAATTTATTAGTAGATGTTACGGGAAATACTCACCGCACCGAATTTTGTATTGATAAATTATTTCCAGTGGAAAATCTGCGTCGTCGGTTTGGGTTATTAGAATTTCGAGGATTTGCAATGCCTCCCCACCCTAGAATGAGTTTATTACAAATGTTGTTAATTCGGGCGTTGGTGGGATGGTTTTGGGAAGAACCTTATCAACGAGATTTGATTCGCTGGGGGACAATGCTCCACGATCGCTTTTTTCTGCCTCATTATATAGGTGAGGATTTTCAAAAAGTAATTGGAGATTTGCAGTCCGCAGATTTTGGATTTGAATTTGACTGGTTTACGCCGTTTTTTGAATTTCGTTTTCCCACAGTTGGAGAAATAATCCGGGATGGGTTGGAACTGGAGTTACGTTATGCAATTGAACCTTGGCACGTTTTGGGAGAGGAAACAACTGGTGGAGGAACAGCGCGTTATGTAGATGACTCGATGGAAAGGTTGCAGATAATGTTGCGGTGTGCCATGGGAGATTCGCCGAATCAAGATAGTGTGGGTTCGCGGTATGTGGTTTTGTGTAATAGTCGTCAGGTGCCTTTGCACTCTACTGGTGTAGCAGGAAAGTATGTGGGGGGAGTGCGGTATCGAGCGCGGAAGTATGGGAGTTTGTTACATCCGGCGATCGAATCTCATAGTCCGTTGCTGTTTGAAATTGTGGATAGTGCAGTAGGGCGAAGTATTGGTGGGTGTAGTTATTATGTGAGTCCTCCCAATGGGAAGGTTTATCAGCAGTTTCCGGTAAATCATCGGGAGGCAGAGTCGCGAATGGTAGAGCGGTTTATAGGAATGGGGTATTCTTCTGGGGAGGTTGAGTTCTCGTCGCTGCGGTTAAGTTCGGAATATCCGTTGACTTTAGATTTGCGGAGGGTATAGTGCTACGCGCAAGTCAAAAGTTATAGTGGTTTCTATCGGTAGACCACTGTAGTAGCGATTCGCGCAATTCGGAGCATGACTTAGTGCCGCTACGCGGAAGTCAAAAATTTTTTGGAGCTTCAGACAATGAAAATGTTCGTGATTTTTTGATTGAGCAGGGAGGGAAAGATTTGATGAGGGGAAAGTTTCTATTTCCGAGAGCTTCATAAAATGAAAATATTTGTGTTATTGCTATTGGGAAAATTCCTGAATATTAAAAAGTTTTTTTGAGCGGTCAATTTGGTTGAATAAAAAGTCATGCGTAGGGGCGAAAGACCCCATATAATCTTTAGAATATCACAAAAATTGTGAGAATGCAGCTAAAAATTTTTTGGAGCTTCAGACAATGAAAATGTTCGTGATTTTTTGATTGAGCAGGAAGGGAAAGATTTGATGGGGGAAAAATCCCTTTTTCTGAGAGCTTCATAAAATGAAAATATTTCTGCTATTGCTCTTGGGAAAATTCCTGAATCTTGAAAAGGTTTTGTTGAGGAGTAAATTTGGTTGAATAAAAAGTCATATTTAGGGGCAAGCGACCCCATCTAACCTTTAGAATATCACAAAAATTGTGAGAATGCAGCTAAAAATCTTTTGACCCCCGGAAATTTTTGGAAGCTTCAGACAATGAAAATGTTCGTGATTTTTTGATTGAATAGGAAGGGAAAGATTTGATGGGGGAAAAATCCTTATTTCTGGGAGCTTCAGAAAATGAAAACATTTGTGTTATTGCTCTTGGGAAAATTCCTGGATCTTGAAAAGTTTTTGTTGAGGAGTAAATTTGGTTGAATAAAAAGTCATGCGTAGGGGCGAACGACCTCATATAATTTTTAGAATATCACAAAAATTGTGAGAATGCAGCTAAAAATCTTTTGACCCCCGGAAATTTTTGGGAGCTTCATAAAATGAAAATATTTCTGTTATTGCTTTTGGGAAAAAATTGCTTTCGCTTCGTCGCTGCGGACGACTCTTAAAACGGATTCTATATTAAAATTAATTTTAATATTTTCAAATAGGTATAAACAGGAAATAAATATGTTGAAATCGTTGACTATAAATAATTTTCGTTGTTTCCAATCTTTTGAACTTCAACAACTTAGCAGAGTTAATTTGTTGGTGGGAATGAATAATAGTGGGAAAACCTCAATGTTAGAAGCAATTCAACTTCTATACTCCTTTCTTCAACCAGACAAATTTCAGAAAATAATGTCTTATCGAGGAGAGTTTTTCTGGAAAGAAAACCATAAACAGCTAGATGTTCGTCATCTTTTCTATGGGCGTGAAATTTCAGTAGGAAGCAAATTTTCTATAGTAGGAAATAATGAGAAATCTCAGGAAAGTCTCATTGTTTCAATACAAGCAGATTCACCGAATAAATTTGATGAACAATTAGATGATTTAGGAGGATTTAATTATGATAGAAAAGAAATTTTCTTTGATAATTCAGAAGAAATTAGTAATGAACTAGATGAATTAGAACATATTCTTTTTGTGCTTAATTGGAAAAGAACAGAAGATGGTATTAGGGGTACCATGGAATACAAATTATCACCTGACGGAGGTATTGGTATGGTAAAGTCATCTAGAACAGCAACAAAATTAGGTACAAAATCCCAATTTATTACACCATTATCTTTCGATATTGACGAAATTATTCAATTATTTGATGAAATTGTCTTAACACCAGAAGAAACATTGACCCTAGAAGCATTACAAATTATTGAACCTAAAATAGAACGTATTGCTTCAATTAGTCCTGAAAAATACGGTTCTAATACTAGAAATGTAAGAGAAAGAGGTGGATTTAGAGTAAAAGTTTCTGACCAAAAACAACCCATACCTATTGGCAGTATGGGAGAAGGAATATGGCGAATTTTAGCATTAGCGATCGCTCTTGTTTCTGCTCAAGGTGGAGTATTACTTGTAGATGAAATAGATACTGGTTTACATTTTTCTACAATGTCTGATATGTGGAAACTTATTTGGAAAACAGCGAAAAAATTAGATGTTCAAGTATTTGCTACTACTCATAATAGTGACTGTTGGAGCAGTCTTGCTAATGTTATTCAAAATGAAGATTTAGAGGGTGAAGAAATTACAATTGATAGAATAGAAGCTGATAAAAATACTTCTGTAGTTTTCACTGAGTCAGAAATTGTTATTGCTGCACAACGTAACATAGAGGTACGGTAGTAATGGGAAAAACATCTCCTCCTTCCAGAAAAAAGCTTTTAGTAGAAGGTGCTGAGGATAAAAGAGTTATTCCATATTTGATAGAAGCTAATGGTATTCCTTGGGGTGAAAATAAATAAGAAGCTATTGTCTTGATTGAAGTATATGGTTCAAAAACAGAACTACTAAATAGATATAGCAATCCTAAATAGGTCGCGACAAATCAAAAAGTAGATAAAAAAGTTGAAACTCCCTCCTGTTGCCTGTTGCCTCTTGCCTCTTGCCTAAAAAGCAGTAAGATTTTTGCCACGAATCAAATAGGATTGCTATATGAAATTTCTACCCAGTTATAATTACGCGACCAAAAAACTTTCTCCTTCTTTTCTTCTTTCTTCCCTCCTAAATTATGACTCCTGACTCCTGAATAGTTTATTTATAACTGTTCAAACCGACATGATATAACTCTCAACCTGGGGAGCGATCGCCTGAAATATATGCTCATATATTGACTATTTAAAATTCCTCTGCTAAAACAAAAGCATAAATATTAATAGTCTCCTTATTTGTAGCTAATGTAGAGATGATTAAACAACTCAAAAATTCTGACAATGACCCCATTAATGTCGATTTATTTACACCAGAAGTAGTAAAGTTAAAGGGTAAAATTGGTATGACCTTGGCTCCAGGTAAGAAAAATTTCGGGATGCACTTGGATTGGGATCGAGATTTGAATAAAGACTTATTACGACTACGTTTAGACTATGAGACAGATATACTAATAACGCTTCTAGAAGAGCATGAATTAGAAGAAATACAAATTTCTAACCTGGGAAAAGTAGCAGAAGCACAAGGAGTAAAAAGTATCAGATTTCCCATTCAAGATCGAAGTATTCCTACCTCAATAGATGATTTTATTAATCTGATTAACAATATTCTGAAAGTAGTAAAAGAAGGACAAACAGTAGTAATTCATTGTAAAGCTGGATTGGGACGTACCGGAACAGTTGCCGCTTGTTGTTTAGTAGCTTTAGGTTATTCCCCAGACCAGGCGATCGCTACAGTCAGACAAACCAGACAACATACAATCGAAACTAAACAACAAGAAAATTTTGTTTTCCAATTTTATCAAGAATTAACTTCAGAAAAACTAGCAGTTTCAGCACTTTGATAAATTGATTAATTTTATACATTTTGGGGAGGGATAATTCAGTCTTATACCAGTTAATTTTGACAATAAGTAAGGTCTCAAGCCTCATACTTCAGCCAGAGTTACTGATAACTGATAACTGATAACTGATAACTGAAATACTGCTCTCCCCATTATTATATCTTGAAAAAAATCAACAATAATTTGCAAATATTTGTTGTGATTTGTAGATGCCTATCTTCCTTAATTTCATCTCAACAATAATTAGCTTAATTATGGTTGTTTTAATAATTCTGCCCTGATACAACCTTTTTCCCATTTCCAGTTAGGTAAAGATTTTTGGGGCAGAAAAATTGCCCAAATTGAACCTTCAGGACTTTTATAAAAACCTGTAATTTCAGCTTCTACCTCACTACTCCAAGGTGCTGATACTAAAATTTTATCTCCCGAACTAAAAACTTTTCCGTCAGCATTGGTAGCTTGTTGAATAGATTCTTTTAACCTTGGTTTACCTGGTTTTCTAGGTCTTTGTGGTTTACTAGGTTGATTTGTACTTTCTGTTCTTGATGAAGTGCTTTTTACTGGAGTAGGTTTTTCTAGTTTAGACTCAGTTTTTTCGCATAGTTTCTCCCTAGCAGAATTAGGTTCAACTGGCTGTTTTGGTCTAACAGGTCTGTTGATTGCTATTATTTCGTGACTCATCCACTTAACTCCCTATACCTGATTTTAGCTATGTTTATATCTATGATAGCATTACTGAAATTTGGCTTTTGTTTTTGGTGGCCTAAATCATTATTTAGACTTCCATATTACACTTTTTACCAGAATCAATTTATGTTCTGGACTAACAAATCTCCCAGAATTAATGATTAAGGGTGATTTCTAGAGACTGTTAATTAAACAAATATTAAGATGGTCAGAATAGTCAATCCCAGTGGATGACAATGGAGAGCTGTTTTCTAGGAAGAGTTTATATTCCCGCATTTTCATGTCGGCAATAACTCAACCCTAAGTTAAATCAGAATTTAACTCTCATTTAATAAACTCTTTCTTAGACTTCTAACTTTCCATGTTTGAATCAGGAAATTTTATTGATTTATATTATTTTTACTTGATTTTCAGTAAATCAATATGAATCTAAAACTTTAATAACTAAGCTATTATTATTAATCAGCTTTTTCTTAGGATTAGTATACTACCTAATACCTTTAATTAATATCAAACCGTAAGCATTCAGCTACTAGCTTTTTAATGAATGAAGACAGCATTTTTTTATTCTACTAAATTTTCAACCACAAATCTGAGTTATTAACTCATATAATTTGTGGCAGTAAATTATAGATGTATCTTCAAAGCTGAAAGCTGTTTAGCTAGGGCAAAACTTTCCGTTCCGGAATGCTGCGCAAACGCGTTTAGCTGCGCGACATGGAAAGCGGAGCATTCCCTATACGAAAAAGCGAGAGCTATCGTAGCAGGAGGCTAGCTAACTACTCAATATTTACATCAAATCTTTAAGCTAATGGCTAATAGGTGACTACTCAATACTTACCTAAAATCTGTTATCCCGTAAGGATTAATTCAAGACACTTTAACAATTTTACTTTTTGCCTATTCATCAAGCAATATTAAGGCTTAAAAGTATTTAATTTGAAAAAAAAATTTTCAAAATATATATACTGTAACTTGGCTTAAATAATCTACCACTGACAAAATATCCACAGCCTTAAAATCTAATACTTTTGACTTTTAAATTTTAACTTTTCTGTACTTAAGGCTGTCAATTTATTTATTCCCAACTACTTAATTTAAACCCCGCCCTTAAGGGCGAGGTCTTCTTAAAAAAAGGCTCTAGTATGATGATTGAAAATATTTTAGATGGACGCTATAAAATTATTAAAACTATTGAATCAGGAGAACTTGGCCATACTTATCTTGCCCAAGATATTCGTCGTCCTGGAGAAGCACAATGTTTTGTTAAGCATTTACAGCCAAATACTTATGACCAAAGATTTCTCGAAATCATTCGCCGTAGATTTCAAAAAGAAGCAAAAATATTAGAAAAGCTATCTCAAAACAATCAAATTCCTAAACTCCTTGCTTACTTTGAAGAAAATCAAGAATTTTATTTAGTTCAATCTTTTATTCCTGGTCAATCTCTAGATAATGAAATATTGCCGGGTAAAGCTCTATCTGAAATCCAAATAATTAAAATCCTCATAGAAGTATTAGAAATTTTAGGATTTGTGCATGAAAATAATGTGATTCATCGAGATATTAAACCTGCTAATTTAATTAGAAGAAAATCAGACCATAAATTAGTTTTAATTGATTTTGGAGCTGTTAAAGAAATTAATATTGCTCAACAAAATAAAACAGCAAGGATTGGTACGATGGAATATATGCCAATTGAACAATTTGAATATAATCCACAATTAAATAGTGACATTTATGCTTTAGGAATGATGGGAATTCAGGCAATTACAGGATTACCTAGTAGTGAATTATCTAAACTAAAAGATAATGAAAATGGTAATAAAAGAGAAATATTTTGGCGACACCTAACAAATTGTTCTACAGCTCTAGCAGATATTTTAGATAAGATGGTGCGCTATGATTATCGCGAACGTTATCAGTCAGTAGCAGAAGTTATAGCGGATTTAAAAGGAATTAGCGACAGCCCAAATATAACTATAGATAAAAGAGAAATTTATCGGGAAGAGGTTGTTCGTAGGGCTAGCTATCGAGGAGATATTTCTATTGTGGGGAGAGGAATTTTAGATGAACTACGAGAAAGTTTAGAACTTTCACAGCAAGAAACGGAAATAATTGAGGATGAAATATTAAATCCTTACCGTAAATATCAGGAGAAAGGAGAAAGATATGAACAAACATTACGGGCTACAATTCAACAAGAATATCCCTTTAGTAATGAAACTCGTGAAGAGTTAAAACGTCTACAACAAATTTTAGGACTTACTCAAGAAGATATAGAGTTAATAGAAGACAGAGTAGTTCCTAAATCTCTACTTATAAAAGCAAAAAAAATATTGCTTGATAACTTTCAAAAATTCTCTATTAACTGGTGGTTAATTTTAGGATCTATCGCTATTATCATTACAATAATATTTGCGATTGACAGATATATTAAGCTTCAAAATTATAATCAAATGCTGCAACAGCAAGCTTTAGAAAAAAAACAAAAAGATGCAGAAAAATTAAATTCATTTAGGAACTTATATACAGATAGAAATTATGAAAATTGCATCAGTAAAACAACTCTAATTAGTGAAAAATCTAATATTTTTGCCGAAGCTCAGGATATTTTACAAAAATGTCAACAAGGTAAAAATTGGCAGAATTATCAAGTAGAAGATTTATCTCAATATTCGGCTGCTGTAGGTACTGTTATATTTAGTCCAGATGGAAAAATGCTAGCTACTGGTAGTAGAGAGACAACGGTAAAAATTTTAGAAATACCTACAGGAAAAGTTATTAACACATTTCCTGGGGATAATTCTCCTATTTGGTCAGTTGCTTTTAATAGTGATGCTACTCAATTAGTTGCAGGTACTTATGATTGGAGAGTAATTGTCTGGAATTTGGCAACAGGAGAACCATTTCGGGTTTTTGAACATCGAGCACCTATTTGGTCAGTTGATATGAATCCTGATAATGAAACAATTGCTAGTTCTAGTGGAGATCAAACGGTAAAAGTTTGGGATTTAAAAACAGGTTTCTTAATTTTTAATTTCCCGGATCACTCAGATGTAATTTATTCTATTGCTATTAGCTCTGACGGCAGAAGATTGGTTAGCGGTAGTGCAGACAAAACTATCAAAATTGAAGATTTAGATACAGGAGAATTAATTAATACATTAACTGGACATCAAGGAGTTATTAGGTCTGTTAAGATTAGTCCTGATGGGGAAAAAATAGTTAGTGGTAGTTATGATACTACGGTGAAAATTTGGGATTTAAAAACAGGAAAGTTAATCAAAACTCTCTCTGGTCATACTGCTGAAGTTGTCTCGGTTGATATTAGTCGAGATGGTCAGTATATTGCTAGTGGCAGTAAGGATAATAGTATTAATATATGGGATTTAGAAACAGGAGAATTGGTCAATACTTTAACCGGACATACAGATGAAATTTATACAGTTAGTTTTAGTCCTGATGGTAACAGTATTGCTAGTGGTAGTAAGGACAGAACTATTAAACTTTGGCGACGATAGTAATTAATAATGGATAATGGATAATGGATAATGGATAATGGATAATTAATAATTAATATAGCAATCAGGAATGATTTTGATAGAATTTAAGAACCATGATAATAATTAATAATTAATAATTAATAATTGATATAGCAATCCTTTGGGGGCTGAGACAATTCAGGCGATCGCTCAAGGTAGCCCATAAATGCAGGCAAGGTTATTGGAGAGATTTGGTCTTCAGAATGTTTTAATTACTAATGGTAAGAATCTAATTAATCTTTTTGGTACGACTAATTGATTGATTAATCCAATGATGCCACAAGTAAATTCTGATTTTTTATCTGTTAAAAATTTGTTTCAAGCAAGAGGTAAGAGGGAATTTTTTCGACTATAAAAGTATTGTCTATTGAGCAAGTTTCTACTTTTTTCCCTCTTCCATATTCCCTGTTTCTTTTTAAATTGTGGCTGAATTATTCAGACTAATTTGATACACCATAACTGTTACAGCAGCAATACCAGTTAAAATCATTAACCCCGCAGGCATCATTTTACGGGTTTTAACTAAACGGATAATGAATGTAATTACTAGAATAGTTGTAATAACTATAGAAAATATTAAACCCCAATTTATTCCTATTAGCTGAATAATTCCACTAATAATTAATAGTAAACCGCTAATACTACCAGATATTAAGGATATTTTGCTGCCTACTTTTGTATATCCAATAATCCCCCCAACAATGGCTAAGATTCCATAGGTGAGGGCTGCTATTATGGCCATATTTACACTCATTATTATTAAATTTCCAAAACTAAAAATAATTTATACAACTTATTTGTGGCAATAGCTAGCCAATTTATTAAAACTTAATATTGCTTGAATATATAGCAATTTCTAGAGTGGTAAGATACAAAATTCTAGGTTTGAGGGAATACCGAATCTGTGAACAGTTCAATAATTGAAAATTTTCATGTCGGCAACAGCCAAGCTGATAAGGCAGTTCTTCTTTACATTAATGGATAATGGATAATAGATAATTACCTCTGGTTAAAACTGTTCTTAATTAAATATAAGGAAATGCAGTTTTTTTCCCCTTGTAGAGCGACAGCTCGTGGCGCAGCCAAGGGGAGGCTAATAAAGCTGAATTATTTAATTAATAATTATTAATTATTCGGTAAGAGACTAGCTATAGCAATCCTCTAATATATTCGTGGCAAAAATATTACTGCTTTTCAGGCAACAGCGGTGCGAACCCGCGTCGGGGAAAGACGCAAACGCCAGTTCCTTCAAGTCGGGAGACCCGCCCAACGGACTGGCTTGGGAATGCGCACCAAGAGAGGCAACAGATAAGAGTTTCAACTTTTTTATTGACTTTTTAATTACCCGCAACCTATTTAGGATTGCTATAACTGGTTACAGATTAGATAAAAAGTCTGAAATTATTACTCCTTTTCTTTGCTCTCTAATTCCCAGAAACTTTCTGCACAAACAGGCTGAGGATTACCCACAAAAGTTGGAGATATTTCCCTATTCTTAGGCATATCTTAAGTCAATGTAAAAAAACAGTAGTTTATAACTATAAATAGTAAAATTATCTCTGTAGTTACATATTTATTTACTCAAAAAAATTTAGTATAAAAAAATAGCCTGTGATTAAAATACTGTTTGTAAAACTAACTATCAAGTGCTTATGCAAAATCAATTACACAAAGGGTGCCTATGCAAAATTAATTAGACATTTATCGCATATCTCCAATCTTATCTACAAATTATCAATTGTTTCTCCCTCCATACCTATTCCTTCTCTCAACTAGGAAATTCCTAAAAGCATGACTACTTAAGAGAGCTTAGAGTGACTAAAATCTAAAAGAGGGAAGACCTCAAAAGATTAAAATCTGGTAAATACCAGAGGAGGAAAGGTACATAATATTCCTAGATTTTTAAGTGAAAAATAGTTGTCTTTATTTCTTCTTTCTTGTTCCCTGTTCCCTTTTTATATTTCCTTTACAAACAATTTCTAATTAGTCTATTAAATATTTAATCAATTATGTCTTGTTTAGATACCCAGGTTATCGCCAAGATTCAAAACTTACAACAGCAAATAGCATCTCTGTTGTTATATCAATCTGTTCTGAAAAAAACAGTGGGTGAAGCTTTTATCCAGTTATTAGAATCTTTGTCTAAAAATGATGGGAGTAGAATAGAATGTATTCGAGCTTATAGTAATTGGTTTAGAACTATTGCTAGTCAAAATATTTCTTGGCAAGAATATCTAATTTATCAGATTCTTCAGGATGATAATCCTTTTAGTAAACAAGTTCAACAAACAAATTTGACAAGTCTCTCTCCTAATTTAATTGCAGCAGCAAAACATGATTTACAAATTTTACAAAATCTTTATCAGTGCAGTGGTAAAACAATTAGTCAGTGGGTAAAAATAATAGCTAAATTAGAAAAAATTCCCATTGCTTGGGAACTACAATCAGAAAAAAAAGAACCTATCTATGAAAAGTTAATAAATTTAGCAAATTGGGAAGATGCTATTGAGATTTTAGCCACTCACTATAGTAATTTTGGTACAGGTTTATTTGCTGAATCAATTGCCTTTGAATGGCATAAAGGTCAACTAATAACTATTACTAATCCCGATCCAGTACAGTTAAAAGAATTAGTAGGATATGAATTCCAACGAGATACCTTAATCAAAAATACAGAATTTCTCTTAGCAGGATATCCAGCACTTAATATACTACTTTATGGTAGTCGTGGTTCGGGGAAATCTTCCTTAATAAAAGCATTATTAAATAAGTATAATCAACGTCAGCTCCGTTTAGTTCAAGTGGCTAAATCAGATTTAAAAGATTTACCATTAATTATCGAACAATTACGGAATGTTCCACAAAAATTTATTATCTTTGTTGATGACCTTTCCTTTGAAGAAGATGATGATACTTTTAAAGCTCTCAAAGTTGTTTTAGAAGGTAATTTAACTGCTAGACCAGCAAATGTGGTAGTCTATGCTACATCAAATAGAAGGCATTTAATAAGAGAATTCTTTAACGATCGCCCTCGCCCAAAAGATAGTGATGAAGTTCATAATTGGGATACAGTTCAAGAAAAGCTTTCTTTTAGCGATCGCTTTGGTTTAACTTTAACTTTTGAACCTGCTAACCAAGATACTTATTTAACAATTGTCAAACATCTGGCAAAGCAAGAAAAAATAAATCTAAATCCTCAAGATTTAGATTATCAAGCTTTACAATGGGCGACTAGAAATAATGGTCGTTCTGGGCGAACGGCACGACAATTTATTGATTTTCTCAAAGCTAATTTAGCAGTTTTTGAGAAGTATTGAAGAAAGTGATAGGTGGCAGGTGATAGGTTTTAAATTATATCGAATAATGGTAGAGTTTTTCACTCAATTTTATAGGTATTAGGTGTTAAGTAAAATTTTCTCATCTATAACCTAAGGTGTACAACCTATTTCCTAAAACCTAACACTTAGGGTTCGCGAAAAATCGGAACCTAGTAACAGTAGAAAAATTACTAATGAGGTAACTAAAATGAGTCTTTTTGAGCAAGGAACGGCAACAATACAAGCTACTGATATTAAATTAGAACCTGCTGAAGCTTTTGCAGCGATCGCTTTAATTGCTGTAGCTGCAGATGGTATTATTACTGATAGTGAAAAACAAGGTATTAGTAATATTTTCTCTCGGATGGAGCTGTTTAGTAATTATTCAGATCAAGGCAAGAGAGAAATGTTAGATCGTCTCTTGGGTATGATTAAGAATAAGGAAATTAAGCCTTTGTTTAATGCTGCAGTTACTAAACTTCCTAAAGAGTTAAGAGAAACAGTTTTTGCTGTTAGTACAGACTTAGTTTTAGTAGATGGATATCTTGCTGAAGAGGAAGAACAACTTTTGAATGAATTGTATAATGCTTTGGAAATTTCTGAAACAGTGGCTACTAATATTATTGATGTAATGATGATTAAAAATAAGGGGTAATTTCAGTTATAGCGCTAGGGAATAGGGAATAGGGAATAGGGAATAGGGAATAATAAATTATCAAAAGGTTTTCCCTACGGAAATGCTCGGCAAACAGGATTTAGAGATGTTAAACACCTTAATTCGTAGTGCTATATTAGTTATTAGTTATCAGTGTATCCGACTGAAACTGGTGACTTGAAATATTAACATTAAAACATCTCTAGTGCGGGCATCTTGCCCGCTAATAGTTTACCTGATTGAATGAGATTTGCTATATTTTTTCCTCACTATTTCTATTTATTTTTATCAATGTCTTTTGACTATACAAGAATAGTTCGTTTTCAGGATACTGATGCTGCTGGTGTGGTTTATTTTGCTAATGTTTTAGCAATTTGCCATGAAGCTTATGAGGCATCTTTAGCAGCATTTGGTATTAATTTGAAGGTTTTTTTTAGTAATCAAGAAGTTGCTATTCCAATTACTCATGCTGATGTTGATTTTCGTCGTCCGATGTTTTGTGGGGATGAGTTAATTATTGAATTAATGCCTAAAAGTTGGGGGGATAATGAGTTTGAAATTTCTTATGAAGTCTTTTTAAAGCAAGAGGAAGAAAAGTGGGTGGCGAGAGCTAATACGAAGCACGTTTGTATTTATCCTAAAAGTAGAAGTCGGCAAAATTTATCTGATGAAATGAGGCGATGGTTATTGAGTTTTGAAGGTTCATAGTTTAAGGAAGAGGGAAGAAGGAATAAGGGGGAGTATTTTTGAATCTTTTTCCTGTATAAAACATATTTGCTATCTTTGACATTTATTTTCGTTTCTACAACCTGAGCAAGCAGGTTTCTTATGAGTAGCAAAGCGGAACGGAGTTCTATTACTGATCAAAAATAGTTGAATAAAAAATCATGAGTATAGACGAATAACTACGAATAGTTGAATGGTATTATCATTTTTTGGGAAATGCAAGGGCAAAACCCTCTGAATTTTTTGGAGCTTCACAGAATGCAAAAGTTAGATACTAAATGGTTTTTGTAGTTGGTTTAGTTGCAGCATTTGACAAGAAATATATGATTTTTCAGGTAATTTTAGCTGTGATTCTGTTTTGACTTGCTGCTGTTGTTTCTAGCTTTATTCAGAATATTCAGGGAACTTATTTTATCGTAAGGGTTGGTCTCCAAGATTTTGGCTTGGGTTTGGAAGACTAAACCTCTACAGTTTTTTTTACGAATCATTTCATACTGCTATAGATATAAATTACACTTTCTGAGGATTGACGGGAGGATTTGGTTTAGGAGAAATATTAAAGCGGATAATACAAAGACTATTATTGAACAATTTGAATAGATAAAGTCATAACAGACCAGATTTTTATATCTGTCAAGTTTAGTTATATTTCTCTAAGAATTTGATTGACAGATTAGAAAAATTTTTTGAGCTTTCAGGATTAATAATAGTGGAGTTATAGATTTATTGATTATTCAAAAGTTGCTGATAATCTTCTCTTTCTCGAATATCATCTAATGGTGATTTTGGTTGTGGAGGTTCGTCATAACAGAATTCAAATTCCATAGTTTGAATACTAGCTTTTTGGAGCATGACTTGAATTCTCAGCTTACCAGGTTTCCAAGTTTTAGAACCAAGTTTTAACATCTTGCAGTCAATACCTTCTATCGGAAAAATTAACTTGATATTTCCAAATGTAATTCTTGTTTCATTTTCAATAATTTCTAGACTTTGTTCAAAAAGCCAAGAAGCAATTTCCTTAGAACAATTTGCGTCTTTATCTACATATCGTTTCGAGAATCTAGCATCTATTCTTTTTCTTGCTAACTCCTTAAACCTTTCAACAGTAAAAGTATCTTTCCCAATCATCAAAATATCAGTATCACATTCTAGAGTTTGAAATGTATTAGTCATAATATTAGAGCCAACTTTCATCTAGTTAAAAATAACACAAAACTTTAAACGCCATAAGATTATTGATTATTTAAAAGTTGTTGATAATCTTTTCTTTGTCGAATATCATCTAATGGTGATTCTGGTTGTGGAGGTTCGTCATAACAAAATTATAATTTAACAGACCCTACATCTAAATTATTTCTGAACATAACATTAATTATTAGTTTACCTGTTTGCCACTCAGAATTACCTAATTTTAGAATCTTACATTCTATGCCTTCAGTTGGAGAAATCAACTCTATATTTTTTAGATCGAGTTTTACTGATGAATTATCAACTATTTTAACATTATTCATACGCCCTAGAACATCAAATACACTAGGACCCTCTATGTCCTGGTTAAAACTCCGGTTTGCCCTATGGACTATAGGGCGCTCATGGAAGGAAGTTCTAATTTTTTCTACTACCAACTCTTTAAATCTTTCAATAGTAAAAGTATCTTTTCCAATCATCAAAATATCAGTATCACATTCTAGAGTTTGAAATGTATTAGTCATAATAATGTCCTAGCAAACTTTCATTTATTTAAAAATAGCACAAGACTTTGACAAATAAAAAAATTATTGATGTATAGCACTAGCAAATAGATTAACATATTAATAAAATTGAAATCCTTGACAACCAATAGTTAGTTTTTACTTAAGCTAATAGCTAACTGCTGAATACTTACCCTAATCTTTAATTCTTTGAATAGCAATTTCCTTTAACAACTCCCGATTAATTTTTCCTTGATAATTACGAGGTAAACTTTCGACTCTCACCCAATATTTAGGTTGTTTAAATTTACTCAACCTTCCATCAATAGCAGACAACAACTTTTCCCTAGAAACTTCAAAATTATTACCAACATAAACAGCAGTAACAACTTCACCCCAATACTGATCAGCTAAACCAATTACACAAACATCAGTAACTAAACCAGTTGCCAAAATAGCAGCTTCAACTTCTGCTGGAAAAACATTTTCTCCACCAGTAATAATTTTTTGACTGCTACGACCTACTATTTTTAAATAACCTTGACTATCAAAAAATCCTAAATCATCGGTTGCCAAAGTTTCAGAATTATTAAAAATATTAGGATAATACCCTAACGCCAAAGAATTAGCTTGAATACTAATATTACCAATTTGATTTTGACTTAGTATCTCCCCACTTTCACTTTGAACGATAATTTTAGCATGAGGTAATACTTGACCATTACTATTATTTCCTGCTAAAAAATCTTCTGGTTTAAGAGTCGCAACTTGAGAAGCAGTTTCTGTCATTCCATAAGTTGGAGCTAATTTAATCTGATATTTTCTTGCTGCATCAAATAATTCTTCCCAAGCAGGAGCACCACCTAAAAGAACTGTCTGAAAATTTGATAACCAGTTAGCTATTTCTGAATTTTGTAGCAAATTTTGTAACTGGGTTGGCACCAAGGAAATGAAAAATTCATTGGGATTAATATTCCATTCATTTGTGTCAAAAATATCTTTATAGGATGGCAAAATTATTAAATTTCCCCCAGTGCTAAAGGAGCGCATAAACTGCATTAAACCACTGACATGATATAGAGGTAAAACACAAAAGCAATTAATTTGTTGTATTTGGAAATATTCTTGGAAACCTCTCACGGATGAGATTAAAGTTTCCCATGTATGAACAGCAAATTTAATTTTTCCAGACGACCCACCAGTAGGAATCATAATTAAATTTTGTTCGTTAGGCAGAGTTTGATTAAAGGAGTTATCTATAGGGAAACTAGATTTTTTTTCTAAACTCTCTCCTAGAAATTTCTGGTTAAGGATATTTCCTAAAATTATGTCTGGTTGTACTAATTTTAGAACTTGTTCCCATTCCAGTTTTCCCCAGTTAGGATTACATAAAAATACTTGATAACCAGCACCAACAGCAGCAATAAAACTGGCAATAAATTCTATTGGTTTTGGTTCTGATATTAATACTTTGCTTGGAGTTTCTGGATTTGCTATTTTTATTAATTCGGCAAATTTTTTATCGACAACATCAGAAAAGTTAGTGGAGGTAAAGAAATTGCTATCTCTTTTAAGTTGGTATTTTGTTAGGTAGTTGAAAATTTGATTCATAAATTACTCCTGAGAAAGATTTGTCGGTAAAATTTAGCTGAGAAGGAAAATATTTCATCTCCCACAACTATATAGATAAAGTTCGACTCCCTCAACCAGAGATAGACTAGAAATTTTCTACTTCTGCCAGAATTTTCTCTGAGACCAGAGAAAGATTTGTGGGTAAAATTTAGCTGAGAAGGAAAATATTTCATCTCCCACAACTATATAGATAAAGTTCGACTCCCTCAACCAGAGATAGACTAGAAATTTTCTACTTC
>JBCDJM010000078.1:0-27229 GCA_038747755.1 Cyanobacteria bacterium P01_H01_bin.35 | reverse complement strand
TTGTTTTATAATTAAATTATTAATTAATTAGCTTAAAAAAAAGAATTTAAAATCATTAAGCTCTATGAATATGTTGATTCTTCTTCTTCTAGCTTCATATATTGTTTTAGGATTAAGTTACAAAAGTATCAAAAAAGTGCTAAAGTATAACTATAAATTTAGCTTTTTATTCTATTAGCCATCTGGATATAAATTTGTCAAATTAGAGAAATATTTGCAAAGTCAAAGTTATTAAACTAAAGAAAATAATCAACCAAACTGAAAATTTAAGGGTATACTGTAAACTAAAAAATATTTTTAGGATAGGAAATTTACCCAAACCCCATGCGGTTGCAACGTCAGTTCAGTGGACAAATTATTACCTTAGACACCCAAAACCCAATTGGTGGTGGGGGTGAAGGTCGTATCTATTCTGTGGTAGAAAATCCATCCCTAGTGGCCAAAATTTATCATAAACCCACAGATGAGGATGCCGATAAACTGACCGTAATGTTCTCTCACCCACCAGATGCACCGATGGGAACCGGACATTCGGCGATTGCATGGCCTATAGACTTATTACGCACTACCAATAGTAAAGAACAAATAGTTGGCTTTTTAATGCCCCGTGTTTCTAGAGCGCAACCGATACATATATTTTATAATCCTAGAAACCGTCGGCAACAAAAACCTCTTTTCAACTATCGTTATCTCCACCGCACAGCTCGTAACTTAGTGGCAGCAGTCAACGCTTTACATAACAGTGGATATGCTATCGGCGATGTCAACGAGTCAAATATTCTAGTTACCGATACCGCCCTTGTCACCCTAGTCGATACCGACTCATTTCAAGTGCGCGACCCCTATACCCTAGAAATTTATCGTTGCCCAGTCGGTAAACTAGAATTCACCCCCCCAGAATTACAAGGTCGAAGTTTCCGGGAAATTGACCGCAAACCCGAACATGACTTATTTGGCGTAGCAGTATTAATATTTCAACTATTGATGGAAGGAACTCACCCTTTTGCCGGAGTTTACAAAGGTAGAGGCGAACCTCCAACTCTCGAAGCACGAGTCAAAGCAGGTCATTTTCCCTACAGTACAAAGCGAGTTCCCTATCGCCCAACACCACTTGCGCCAGATTGGAAAATTTTGCATCCCAGCATACAACAATTATTAATTGACTGTTTTGAATTAGGACATCAACATCCAGAGTCGCGCCCAGATACGAGAACTTGGTTGCAGGCGTTGCGAGAGTCAGAGAATAGTCTAGTGATTTGTCAAAAAAATCATCAGCATTTGTATGGAAATCACTTAAAATCTTGTCCGTGGTGCGAACGGACCAAACTATTAAAAGGAAGAGACCCTTTTCCATCCAGGGAAGCAGTACGAAATAAGCAACATTTGCAACCTGCGGTCAAAAAGCGGAAACTCTTATCATTAGCGCCACAAAAAACTACTACTCCTAAAAAACCAGCACCACCCAAACCAATTATCATCACTCGAAAAATGGGGCAATATCAACCCTTACTGACCCCTGTTTCTATCAGAGTTAAACCGCCTTCAGTTCCAATAATTCCCTTGCCAGGCGGTGGCAAAGGTCTTATTGGTATTACCCAAGATGCAATTTTTGGCAGCTTTTGGGGAGTCTTGTGTGCAGCAGCAGTTGCAGGTTTCCTATTAGGAATAATTAAAAGTAACGTTGCTGTTTTGGGTGGAGTAATAATGGGAATATTGTGGGGAAGTTTTTTCGCGATCGCCTGCCAATATGTTATTCCTGTGGGATTTTCAACTAGCAGTTTAGGTTTAACCGGAGCGCTGTGGGGAGGGTTTATTGCTGCGGCTATTAGTGGTGCTGTTTATGGTATTAGTAACCGCCTGACAGTGTTTGGACAAGCAATTATATTTGGTGGATTTTTAGGTATTATTTGGGGAGCTATTTGGAGTGCTTTTAAACCACCCTTAGCGCTGCCTACTTCTGGACGAGTTTGGGGTAGACGAGGTTTATTTTTAGGAGCAATTTGGGGAGCTTTTTTAGGCACAGTTATTGGGGGGGTTTTAGCAGGAGTTTTTGTATTTCAGGAAAGTCTGAATGAGAATAATAATTCTTGGATTGAATTAGTATCTATATTAATAAGTAGTATGATTCCAGCAATGGGTGTAGGTGCTACGGGTGGGATTATAGGAGGTGTTGTTTTAGGACCAATTTTAGGTGCGCCAACTTTGCCTTTATCGAATAAATTATCGGGAATTAGAGGTGCTGTATTAGGTGGAATATGGGGATGTTTTTTAGGAGTAATTATTGGAGTAATTTTGGGTGGAATTTTACCACAAATTGTCTCAATAGATTTAGTTAGAATTATGCGAATTGATGCAGATTGGACTTCAATTCTGGCAATAATTTTTGGAGCTGGTTTAGGTGCTATTGGTGGTTGTTTTTCTGGGGCAGCTTGGGGAGCGATGGGGAAATGGTGAAGGAAGAAGGAGACAGGAGACAGGAGTCAGGAGTCAGGAGGAGAGAGAATTAGAAAGATTTAGTTGTTACGGTGATTGGAGAATTTTTTTGATGCCTAATTAAACAGGTTTAATGTAGCAGAAAGATTGATGTAGCGACTAATATCACTACATCTACAATACTATCCCATGGTACCTCTTAAGAGACTCCCTCCAGAGAATGATACGATTGATGAAGTTTTTTCACAATTCTTTCCTTACGCTTCCGTAAAGCAGCAAGGGTAAAATCTTGGAACTCCTCCAAACCTTGAATTTCTTGCCAAGACCAATCTTCAATAACCTTGTATATCAATAACATTTGCTCTTCTGGTGTTAAGTTTTTAAAAGCCTCCGAAACTAACTCTAGCTTAGATAGTAATTCTTCATCTTGTATTTCTGTGAGGTTTTTTCCTACTTCCTTAGCTTTTTCTTCCTTGTTTAAATGATGGTCTTCTAGTTGCAGTAATTTCGACTTTTCTCGACTAAGTTCCCGGATGTAATTATAGGCTACTCCACGAACCCAACCCAAAAAACTTTTAATAGTTTTTCCTTTTTGAAGAGCCTCAACTCCTCTCAAGTAAACTTCACTAATAATATGAGCCTCTGTGTAAGCTTGATCCAAGTGAAACTGTTTTAGAGACCTCCGAATAAAGGCAAGAAAGAAAGAATCATTAGCATTTGGACTGAGCAAGTTTTCCCACTCTAAGTCAAATTGCTCTTTTTTATATACTTTGGTCATAATTTTTATACTTCTGATTCCCTAAAAAGACTTTTTCAGCAAACCCTTTATAATCAGTGAAGTTTAATATAGGTTTGTGACGCTAGATTAAAACCACTGATTTAATCAAGTAATGAAAGTTAGCACCCCTGATGAATCTGATAATTGTGAGATAATATATAACCATATATCTCTCCTCTCTCTATCTATTTGTCATTTAATTATTTAATTATACAAATTAGCTAATAGACACCTTAGATCAGAAAAAAGAAAATCAATTATCGGGCAGAAATTATCAATTATTTCCACCTACTCCCTACTCTCTGTTTTCTGGAGATGTCTAACACCCGGATTGATCACAAGAATAGGCCATAAAATTATGAAGCAACTGGCAGTCACAAAACCAGGGTAATTTTCACTTACCTTATGGAACTGAAATTTAGAGTTAAGTGAGGAGTAGGTGATAATGGAGGTTACTATGCTAAACACGAGCTATGTAGATTACCTTCTAAGTAAGATTTTCATTGCAGCATTTTCATTAAAGCAACTTTTGTTGTATGGTACATTTTCTCAGGTTCGGAAATATTTATCGAAATTTGTTATTTTACTGGTTCTCCAAACTTAAAAGTTTTGTTTGTCTGAATAAAATAGCAAAGAGCGTAATAGCCTGATTAGCTAAGACTAAAATTCTGTTTGTGAACGAAATGTGAATGTAGGAGAGGTCTAGTAATCATCTAGGGGTTTCTACCAATTTAATGATTGGATTCTCATAAAGTGGCGTTTCAATTAAACTGATTTTGAGCATTCGATTTTTGTTCTATAAACAGACTAGAAAATTGATTACAGATTAAGAGGATACTGCATAGATTATCAAATCTTTGTGGTCAAAACTCTGTGTAAGTCCCTATCTCAAAGGTTAAATAAGAGAATGAATAAACAGAAACTAACAGATTGCTTTATAACTTTAAGTCCTAAGTTAGAAAAACTCACTACTGAGTATGCTCGACTAGCTGCTTTACCAGAATTGAATGAGCAACAAGCGAAACAATTAGGTCAAATACTTGAGCAAGCTAGTCAGAGCGAAATAATAGCTTTTTGGATTGCTGAAATAGACCACATTTTGGGTCATAGTTTAGGTTTATTAGAGCCACAAGACCGCCATTCCTATGACGACCAGAAAGCATTGTTAAGAGAGCATTTTGTTAGAGAAGGAAAATGCTTACCTACTGATGAATTGACTTATCAAGACCTTGAGGATGAGTTTCCTACTGACAACCGATGCTAATTCAGATTCATCAAGCATAGTCAGTAAAACTGTCTTACTTTTTCCCGAAAGAAAGTTGGTAGAGAGAAATCGTGGATAGGTAAATTATTTCCTATTCATATTTCTCTGATTTTTTTAGATATAGTTATGCAAGCTGCTATATTTTAAATTCAAGGAATTTTTATTAATAATTTGTCTGTAATTAAATACTATTTTGTCGATAAAAGTTAGCCAATATCTCAACGTCACCCATTTAAAAATGTTTACTGGAATTATTCAACAAACAGGAAAAACTTATCAAATTAACCCAGAAGGTTCGGGATGTGAATTAATTATTGATGTTTCTCCTAGTTTATATGCTGAAGTGGAAATTAAGTCTAATATTTCTATTAATGGCAGGGCATTAACAATTTTAGCTAAAGAGACATCAGGGGAACTTTATCTACTAAAATTTTATCTAGGTTCAACAAAAGTTCCTGCCCAATATCAAGACCAAAAAAAGTTAAATTTAGAAAGGTCTATTCGTTTGGGAGAAGAAATTTCTGGTCCTTTGTTTTATGGCGTACCTTCAGGATATTGTCAGTTAATTTCTAGAGAAAATTTGTTAGGAGGTGGAATAAAAATTGAGGTAAATTGGGAGAGTGAATTTTTTCAGTATCTAGATATTAAAGACCAGGTTTGTTTGGATGGAGTATTACTAATAATTAAGGAGCTGGGAAAATCGTCTCTGTTGTTTGATATTTATCCAGAAACTGTTAATTTGACTAATCTAGCAGAAAAGAAAATCGGAGAAGATTTCGCGATTGAAATTGACCCAATGGTGAAAAAAATCGGGCAAATTTTGGCAAAAAAAATACTGTCGTAATCTGAGTAATTTTTATTAATAAGATGGAAAAGAACATGATTGTCATTGCGTTAACGCAGTTTTGCGATAGCAAGGCGGTAATCAAACAGTTAAGCTGATGGAGAAAGCGTTAACTTAGCCGTAGGCGAAGCCTTCCCTAAAGGTAGCAATCTCACAAGGAACGAGATTGCCACGGGGGGTATTAACGGTTGGGTCAACTAAAATAATTACTATTCCCACCCCCCTCGCAATAACGCAGTGGTTAGCTTGTATTTGAGTAATTTTTATTATTTACAGCAGTTTTCAAGTCAATGAACCACATAAAAAAATAATAATCCTGTAGGGACGTTTTGCTAACGCAAAGCTCCGCTTTATATGTCGCGACAGCGTTAACGTTTGCGGAGCATTCCGTTAGGATAGTTTTGCGTTAGCTAAACGCTGCGCGACATGTTTGCGGAGCATTCCGGAACGGAAAACGCATTTTTGTTATGCAACGTCCCTACATTGTGGTTTACTCAACTGAAAAGCGCTGTAAAAGTTTGATAACTGATCAAAGATTGCCACGGGGGGTGTTAACGGTTGGGTCAACTAAAATAATTACTATTCCCACCCCCCTCGCAATGACGCAGTGGTTAACTTGTCATTGCGTTAACGCAGTTTTGCGATAGCAAGGCGGTAATTAAACAGTTAAGCTGATGGAAAAAGCGTTAACTTAGCCGTAGGCGAAGCCTTCCCTAAAGGTAGCAATCTCAGATTGCCACGGGGGGTGTTAACGGTTGACAAGAGAAAATAATTGTTTTTCCCACCCCCCTCGCAATGACGCATCCATCCCTTCAAGGAGATCAAACAATAAATTTCAGATTTCAAGTCTCTGGTTTCAGTTAGGGATACTGATGACTGATAACTGATTATCTTCGACTAGCTCCAGAATAAACCACACCTCTTTGAGTATCTAACGTTAAAATTGTTCCATCCCGCACTACATTAGTAGCATCCTTTACCCCCACAATTACTGGCAACCCCAACCGCAAACCAATAACTGCAGCATGACTCGTAACACTATCCTCTTCTGTTATTACTCCAGAAGCTTTTCGCATTGCCTCCACAAACTCAGCATTTGTCTGATTAACCACCAAAATTTCTCCTGGGTTAAAATCTCGAACCTCTGTCGCACTACGAGCGACACGAGCGCGACCGCTCACAGAACCCTGACCAACTCCAGTACCCTGACCTAACACTGCAGTTACTACTTCAACTTTAATTAAATCTGTTGAACCTGCTACACCTTGCAAAGTACCCGCAGTCATCACGACTAAATCTCCGTCAACCAATAACCCCTTTTCCTGAGCTACATTAACTGCTGATTGGAAAGTCTGACCCGCTGAAGCTAAATCTAATACCAGTAGTGGTCTGACTCCCCACACAAGTTGTAACTGTCGCGCCACATCTACATGGGGAGTCACTGCTAAAATAGGAGTTCTTGGTCGAAATTTAGATACATTTCGTGCAGTTGCGCCTGTTTTTGTCAGACTCATAATAGCTGCAGCATCTAACTCTTGTGCAATTTGAGCAACAGCATGACTAATTGCATTGGGTATAGAATGACCTGTATCATTCGTACTCGAAACATTGCAAGTAATAACTTCCTGTTCAATGCGTTTGGCGATGGTTGCCATTGTAGTGACAGCTTCCACCGGATAGTTACCTACTGCAGTCTCATTCGATAACATTACGGCATCAGTACCATCAATGATTGCATTTGCCACGTCAGAAATTTCGGCACGGGTAGCGCGGGGGTTATTCACCATACTATCCAACATTTGGGTCGCAGTAATTACAGGAATTCCCATCCGGTTAGAAGTAGAAATTAGTCGTTTTTGCAACAGAGGTACATCCTCTGCTGGCAACTCCACCCCCAAGTCTCCACGAGCAACCATAACTCCATTACACAAAGCCAAAATTTCTTCCATTTGTTCGATCGCTTCGTGCTTTTCTATTTTGGCAATTACAGGAACCTTTTTCCCAGCATTAGCAATTAGTTGTTTAATCTCTAAAACATCCTGGGGGTTACGGACAAAACTTAGTGCTACCCAATCTACCCCTTGGTCAAGACCAAACATTAAATCTTTTCTGTCTTTGTCTGTCAGTGCTTTAATTGATAGATAAACCCCTGGAAAATTAACACCTTTATTATTAGAAAGAGTACCACCAACTACAACCCGACAATGTAATTGTTTCTCTGCTTTATCTACTTTCTCCACCAACATTTCTACTTTACCATCATCAAGGAGAATTTTTGCTCCTTCTGGCACTTCATCTGCCAGAGGTTCATAAGTTACAGAGGAAATTTCTTGAGTTCCTGGCATCAAGTGACTGGTCAAAATAAACAGGTCTCCACGCTCTAAAGATACAGAACCTGTTTCAAATTTTCCTAATCTAATTTTTGGTCCTTGAAGGTCTTGGAGAATGGCTACTGGTTGATTTAGCTCAAAAGAGGTTTGTCGGATGAGGCGAATGCTACGTTGATGATCGTCATGGGTTCCGTGGGAAAAGTTGAGTCGCAGGGTTGTAGCGCCTGCTTTGATTAGCTCCCGAAGTACATCAGGCTTAGTAGTAGCTGGGCCAATAGTGGCTACTATTTTGGTTCGACGCAGAGAGTTTTGTAATTCCATGAGTTTAGAGTGTTAGTAGATTAGGTAGAATAAATATCCTGATTTTTAATTATTTATATATAGTAATTACCCTAGAAAAACTTATTCAAAAAACAAAAATTTAGATTTATTTAATAAGACCTCAATCAATCAGGAGGAGTTTAAATTAAAAATAGTTGATTAACTTCTGGACAAAGTTACATTTTTATCTGTTTGTATCTAGTTTATTAGTTATTATGCTCATGGGTTAAGATTGATATCCTAGAGTAGCATAATCAATAGATTTTAGTTGAACTATTAAGGATTACTTTTTATTCTTAATATTATTGTAGTAGCCAAAAAGCCGTATTTAATCTAATTAAGTTTTGGGATCTTGATTAAAGCTACGGGGATCGTGCCTAACTTTTTTTAATTTTCTCCCTTGACAAAAATGCTAATTATCCTATTTACTTAAAATTGTTTCATATATCTTTACAAAAAGTTGTATGTATCGTATGCTACCAGGAGAAGTATTAATTAATATTAAGGAATGCAAATAACAATGTTAGAAGCAGGACTGCAAAGAACAGTCCCAAGAGAGTTACTAGGCCCTTCTGGAGGCTTAAACACTAACTTACTCATGTTTTTGAGTGCTTTAGGAATAGTTGTTTTATCAACCTGTGGTCACTTTTGCTGGTACTTTCCTGGATGGTGCTGCTTCTTAATGAATGTACTAGCCTTACACATGGCAGGAACAGTTATTCACGATGCGTCCCATAATTCAGCCCATAAGGACCGCTTAGTTAATGCTATTTTAGGTCATGGCAGCGCCCTACTCTTAGGTTTTGCTTTCCCAGTATTTACAAGAGTACATCTACAGCATCACGCCCACGTTAACGATCCAGAAAATGACCCAGATCATTTTGTTTCTACTGGTGGCCCTCTGTGGCTAATTGCAGCTCGTTTTTTCTACCATGAAATCTTCTTTTTTAAAAGACGACTTTGGCGAAAGTTTGAGCTATGGGAATGGTTTTTCAGCCGTTTGGTGGTCTTTATTATTGTAGGCGTATCTATATATTACGGGTTTATCGACTATATTTTAAATTTCTGGTTTTCCCCTGCTTTAGTAGTAGGTATAGCTCTAGGATTATTTTTTGATTATTTGCCTCACCGTCCTTTTCAAGAACGCGATCGCTGGCTCAATGCTAGAGTTTATCCTAGTGCCATTCTCAATATCCTAATTGGTGGGCAGAACTACCACTTGATTCACCATTTGTGGCCTTCTATTCCTTGGTATAATTACAAACCTGCTTATGAAGTTATGAAACCACTTTTAGATTCTAAAGGTTCTCCGCAATCTTTAGGGTTATTGGAAGGAAAAAACTTTTGGAGTTTTCTTTACGATGTTTTTGTAGGAATTAGGTTTGGTAAACATTAAGTAAGCATTTAGCATTCAGCAGTCATCTATCAGCCTGCCTTATGCTATCTAATTCTGCTATAGTCCTGGACAATAATAGTATGCAGGAAAAAAGAATGCCTAGCACGGGAGCAAGATGCTCCCACTATTCTGGTCATTTTAGTTATCAGTTATAATTACTTTTATGGAATAAAGAGGCTTGAAATTTTGATAAAAATCCGTTTTTTCCCTAGAGAAAATTTATGAATAAAAATGTAATTATTAGATTATGTATTTTATTGATTTTTTTTGGTGGAATATTTATAGGATTATGGATAATACTTCAAAATAGTGACCCTCTTCAGCAAGCAGAAATATTAGAAACAGTCTATAGGAAAGGTAACTATATTGAAGCAGGAATTTGGTTTATTTTTGCAGGTGCTTTTGCCATATCTGCAATTAAAAATCATGGCTTAGTAAGATTACATAGAATAGTCGCAACATTCACATTTTTATTATTTGGTTTATCTGATATTGTAGAAGTACAAACTGGAGCTTGGTGGCATCCTTGGTGGTTATTTGTTTGGAAAAGTTTATGTGTTTTATCTATGTTTTGTTTGCTGATATTCTATTTAAAAATTAGATATAAATAATTTTATAAATATTAAGGTTAATAGATAATTCAGTAGAAATTAGTAGGGTGTCTAGCTTGAAAATATGGGTAAAAAAACCTAACCCCCCTACTCCTGCACGGACGTTCCATGCAACGTCCCTACCCTACCCCCCTACTCCCCTACTCCCCTACTCCCCCACTCCCTACTCCCCACTCCCTACTCCCTAAAGAAGAAAAAAATGATAAATTTAAGTGGAAAAGTTATTTTAATTACAGGTGCATCTAGTGGTATTGGTGCTGCTACAGTACAAACTCTGGCAAAAGCTGGAGCTAATGTTGTTTTACACTACTATCATAAAGACCAAGCAGCAAAAACTATTGCCGATAAAATTGGTCAAGATAAATGTTATTTATTAAAAGTAGATTTAGCCGAGAAAAATGCTGCTGTGAAATTGTGGCAAGAGGCGATCGCCTGGAAAAATCATATTGATATTTTGGTGAATAATGCTGGTGTTTTTATCGGTGCTAGTGTAAATGATGAAATAGATATTTGGAATAATGCTTGGCAACAAACTTTGCAAGTAAATTTAGTTGCAGTTGCCGATCTATGTCGAGAAGCAATTCGTCATTTTCAGACTCGTAACGGTGGTACTATTATTAATATTGCCAGTCGTGCTGCTTTTCGGGGAGACGACGCCGAACATATTCACTATGCTGCTAGCAAAGGTGGTGTTATTTCTCTAACTCGTACTATTGCTCGTGGTTTTGCCAAGGATAATATTTTAGCTTATGCAGTTGCACCTGGGTTTGTTCGGACTGAGAGAGTAGAAAGTTATTTGCAAGAAGTAGGAGAAGAATTTGCAACTCGCGATATTCCTTTGGGTAAGTTGGCAACACCAGAAGATGTTGCTAATGTAGTAGCTTTTTTAGCATCTGGTTTATCACCTCATAGCACAGGAGCAACTATTGATATTAATGGTGCTTCTTATGTGCGCTGAATTTTATTTGCGTAGGGGCGGGTTTCAGCATTAAATTAACGAGTTTTCCCATTGAGTCAGATAAACCCGCCCCCAATGATATCACCCACCGTCAGCCTGGGGCGGGTTTATGTAAATTTTATGTGCGCTGAATTTTATTTGCGTAGGATCGGTTTTCACCATTAAGTTAACGAGTTTTCCCATTGAGTGAGATAAACCCGCCCCAATGATATCACCCACCGTCAGCATGGGGCGGGTTTATGTAAATCTTAGAGTAAGCATGAAAATTCTAGGTAAAAGATATCCTAAGTAGTTATGTCAAACATTCACAAATTACGTCCTTAAAAAAATGTTTCATCTTCAGCAAAAGAGCAAATGCTTCAAAATCCTCTTCCCTCCTGACTCCTGACTCCTGACTCCTGACTCCTGTTTCCTAACTCCTGACTTCCACAAATTGCCGCCAAAAGCAACCATCCAATAGTATTAACTCGTAAATCAAACAAACTCACATCAAACATATTAAAAATAGTGCAAGCAGCAAAAGCCACCAAATAACTAAAAAAGATTAAACGATCTCCCCTAGAATTAGCATCACACCAATTAACAAATAACAAAACTCCCTTCCCCAATATCCAACCCACCCAACCAAAGAAAAACAAAGCAGCAGGAATACCAGTTTCCGCAGTCAACATCAAAAACAAATTATGAGGATGACCAAGCCATGTTTGCATCTGCGCTTCATACAGAGGAGTAAAATTCCGCAACCCCCAACCGAATAAAGGCTTTTCCCTAGTCATATCCGCAGCAAACTGCCATTGGGTACTGCGTAAAGTAGCTAGAGGTCTGTCAAAATTCCGATCTGTGAGTCGTGCCCAAAAGTATTCAGGTACTATAACTCGTAACCATTTATTCAAAGGTGCAGGGGCAAAAGCAGCTCCGAAAACAGTTGCCACTGCCGTCATTACCAATGCTACCAACCAATTCCAACCAAGATAAATAGCATAAACTAGACCTGCAAGTACAACTAATAGCCAAGCATTCCGTGAATTTGTCAAAATTAAAGCAACCATATTAGCAATTATTAAAACAGTTAAAAAAATAAATTTTTGACCAGACTTGCTCTGAAAAATATTGATGGGAATTAAACTTTTGAAAAAACTTGTTTCTGATAATAAATTACTGTCTGTGATAGTAGTTTTAACTCGATAAAATTCCTGGAAATTTTTCCATTTTTCAATCCATAACCCCAAGCCTAAAATAAATACAATAGTCAGATAAATTGCTAAAATATTAGCATACATAAATACTGAAGCCATTCGCCCTGGAGGGTTGCCCTGTGGTGCAAGTACCCAACCCAAAATAATTTGTAAATTTAGGAAACCAGACCAACTGAAAAATATTTGCCCCAAACCTAAAATTATCACAGGTACTGAAGAAATAACCATTACCCAAGAAAGTTGTCGTAATTGTGCCGGAGTCTTAATTAAAGTATTAAAAGCAGCAAAAACTGCAAAAAAAGGTAATAAATTAGCTAATCCTAAAAATGCTTCTTGGCGGTTCCAGGCAAAAAAGCTAGCGATCGCCAACCAGACACCTAAACAAGCTAAAGCTATATTTTGGGGACTGCTAATAATATTACGCCATTTTTTTATAAAAGTGCTAATAACTGCAAAAACGAGAGTTAATATTCCTAGAGTTGGTAATAAAGGGAAAATTAATAGTCCTAATTTAGTTAATTTCCACTCTTTATGTAAATAATAGTCAGAATGATAATTCAATTTTCTTTTCGTGTTAGGTAGTAGGATATACTTTAATATTAGGTTGGGTTAAGCGCCAGCGCAACCCAAAATATAGAACCCATTTGGGATCTATTTAAAATTATAGATTGAGAGTGGGGGAGTGGGGGAGTAGGGGAGTGGGGGAGATAGGGTGTATTAGATATCTCCCAAAATCTAATCATCAAATCAATTATTACCAATTTTTTATGAATTAATTATGCCTGCGACCTATTTTCTGGAGATATCAAATTTTTTATTGTGGGCTAAAGTTAAACAATATTTGGTATAATTTTTTTAAATTTCCGATTATTATCTAATAAATTGTAGTTGGGTTTCGGTTCCTTGCTACCCAACGCTAGCGCGTTTCATGTCGCGTTAGCCAAACAACCCAAGCTACGCTGGTTAATTTTTTATCGCTCACTATGATATCATCTAACAACATGAAATTAGCAACAATTAAACAGTTATTTATCCATCCAGTTAAGGGGTTAACCCCTCAAATTTGTCAGAATATTTTCCTAAATACAGGTCATGGTATTAGAGGCGATCGCGCATTTGCTCTGATGTTTCTGGACTCTGAAAACTCTAACCCTCCAGAAGTAATACCTTGGATGAGTAAAAAACATTTTGCAGTACAAAATGACTGGCCTGGTTTGGCTGCTTTAGATTGTAATTTTGACCAGGAAACAGAGGTTTTGACTGTGCGACGACGAGGGGTTGAGTTGCTTAGGGAAAATACAAATTTATCTGAGGGGCGCGATCGCCTTAATGCTTTTTTTACAGATTATTTGAATACTCTGGAACCCAATAAAGGGGCGCGACATCCCCAGAAAGGACCTTTGCAGTTAGTGGGAGATGGAAAAAATAGTCGTTATCCTGACAGGGAACCGGTACATATTTCTATTATTAGTCAGGCAACAATGGATGACTTAGGAGAAAAGACTGGTCAAATATTAGATGTACGGAGATTTCGTCCTAATGTCGTTGTGGGAGGAATTGATGCTTGGTCAGAATTTGATTTAGTCGGGAAAAAGTTTTGTTTGGGTGAAGCTCAGATTACTGTTACTGCTAAAATTGGACGGTGTATGAATATTGAAGTTGACCCAGAAACAGGCGATCGCGATGTTCCTTTATTATCGGTGCTGAAAGAAAAATATGGTCACGCTTGTACAGGAGTATTGGCAACTGTTGATAATGATGGAGCAGTAGCGGTTGGTGATATTTTGGGAGAAGTCAGTAGGTAGTACCTTGACACACCTTAAATGTTTCAATAGTAGGGGCGGGTTTTAGTGGAAATTTTCATGCTTACCCTAAGATTTATATAAACCCGCCCTACAGCGTTTTTGAGATGGAGAAACCACATCGCCATAACCAAAACCTAGTAGGGACGTTCCATGGAACGTCCCTACCGTGGTCTACTGAAATGAAAACCGCCCTAATGCACAAAATTACTAGACTATGCAACACCTCTTGTTTTTTAGAAAAAATTATTATAATCTAAGAAAAAACTGATAGGAAGTCAAATTATGGAAAGTCAATTATCTGGAAGTTGGCAAGACTGGGTAGGAGTAGCGGGTTATGTTTTATTTGCAGGTTTTATTGTCTGGCGCGTCCTGACAATGCCAGCAAAGTAGCCATTTTAGTTATCAGTTATAGCAGGGAACAGGGAACAGGGAATAGGGAATAGGGAATAGTTAGAAAAATATTTCCTAGTCTAAGAGCGATCGTCAGTCTATGTCCTAACCAATTCTTTGTTAACTATATAGCACTACGCAAATAGGTTAGGACGTTTATAAATGCTCAAAGTAAGTCAGGGATTACTTTTGAATTTTGAATTTTGAATTTTGAATTGCGCGTAGCGCTATATCAGTTGTCAAAAGGAATAACTGGCACGGGAGCAGGATGCTCCCACTGTACTAATTATCATGATTTTTTATGACAGCTAATAACTGATAACTAACAACTAAAAGCTGATAACTGATAACTGATAACTGATAACTGATAACTGATAACTGAATTACTCTCCCTGACACACCCACGCTCCCCAAAAATACGGATGAGCTAATGGTTGACTGTCAAGTTTCAGATTATTTCCTAACTTTAATTCTGCTAAAATATCCCTACCTAATTGACTTTTTTGTAACTCTCCAACGGTGACATTAATGATATATTTCTGCGCTTTTTTCAATGCTTCGGCACGACCAATACCTGCTTTTAAATAATCTAAAAATTGCTCCATTAATAACATAGTTGCTAATGTTGGTACGCTCCACAAACTCATTATTAATGTTTTACTACCAGCGACGGCAAATGCACGACGCAACCCGAAAACTCCTTCTCCGGTTTGCACGTCTCCTAACCCGCTTTGACAGGCAATTAATATCGTGAGGTCTGTTTCCCAGAGATCAATACCCGCAATATCTTGAGCAAATACCATTGTTGGGAAATCTGGGGGTAGTTTGCCGCCTGAAAACCAAGTGTTGGCTCCGGTAAAAGCGATCGCCGAACGCATCATCGGGTTTTCGACTTTTGCTTGGTGGCGGTTTGGTTTGAAGGTTTCAATTTCGATGTTATTAACTGGGGGTTTTGCTGAAGTGGTGTTTATCTGTTGTTTCACCAGAGAATATATCGCTCCCAACTTTTCTCTGATTTTATTAGAGAGATTTTCTGAGTTTCGCAATCCTTCAATAAATTCTAGGAACTCCTCATCAAGGAAACCATAATTTTTTGCTAATATCTCTGCTTCTTTTTCCTGGGAATAGAATAGCAACTCTTTCAACAAACAGAAATATTCTTCCTTTCTCTGGGAGTAATAACCGTGGGTAGCAACTATCAGCAGTTTGGGAGATTGACATTTGAGAAGGCGATCGCCTGTTGCCTCATTTTGCAAGAAAGGTTTTACTCCTAACTGTTGTCCAATAGTTAGGGCAAAATCAGCAGTTGCTTTCACTCGTTCAAATCTGACACTGGCAAGAGTTCCGAACATTTGACTAGCATTCAGACCAGAAACAGCTAGATTTTCCTGTTGTTTTGGAATATCTGTATTATTATTCTGAGACCAATCAAAATTAGGATCGGCGATAATTAATGGTTCGTTCGCTGTACCGTTTGTTTTGATGCGACGGCGCAATAATTCTCGCCCGACGCTGACATAACTAATGTTGTACTCGTCCTGCAATGTTGTTGTCTCATCATCCTCTGGCAATATCTGAAATGGCACCAAGTTTAAATCACCATCGGGAGCTATTACTAAATGACTGCAATCTGCCAATTTATCCCGCAACTTATCAAAAACTGCCTCTCGTAGTTCCTTACCTGGTTGGGAGTCGTAGACAAAATATTTTGCAGGTGTTTCAGTCGAGTCGGGTTCATCATCCCACATACTCATCTGTTGTGGTGATGGCAATTCTATTACTGAGTCTCGGTAAGTAGAAATGAGGCGATCGATATTTTCTGCCTCCCCTAAATCAATCATTTCCACCTCAGAAGGTTTTCCCTGAGCTAACACAAACGCCAGATACCGCGCCTTCTGCACACTATCATTCTGAAAATCAAGGACTCGAAACCGCACAAACTCCAACAACTTTGCTCCCTCTGGCAACTCCAACGCTAGTGCCCGTCTGTCGCCCATTTGTTCCTGCATGGCAATTTCTGGAACCTCTCGCGCTAACTGTCTTTCTAACTCATTACATTCTTTTTGCAGTTGAGCTAACTGTTGTTTGTGAGCTTCCCGTTTTTCTGGTGGGGGTACTTGATAGGTAAATGCTAAAAGTTCGTCGCACTTTTGTCGCCACTGTGGGAAAATCTCTTGGAGTTGGGGATAACGCCCACTGAATACTGCTTGGTTTTGAGCAGCAAGAGCAGTTGCAGTTAGAGCTTTTCGTTTGAGTATAAGATTTAATGCTGCTTGTTTTGCTGCTTGGGAGTTGGGAAGATATTGGTAGACTAAGGAGAGAAATACCTCAAGGTTAGGTCTGACTTCTTGCTGGATATGGGCGAGGCGATCGCTTTCGGAACTAGAAGCAAAGATAACCTGGATAGTTTGATCTTGGATTTTGCTTGCTTTGAGCATTAGTTTGAATGCTTCTTTGGGGCGATCTCTTTTAGCTAGTAATACAGCTAGACTGTTGAGGTGGTTGGCACGTTCGGGATGATTGGTAGGCAGGGCAATTTTGAAGATTTCTATGGCTTGTTGGTACAAAGATTCTGCTTCCGAGTATCTCCCTTGAGAATAATATAATATTGCTAGGTTGTTGAAGTTGGTGGCACGTTCGGGATGATTGGTAGGCAGGGCAATTTTGAAGATTTCTATGGCTTGTTGGTACAAAGATTCTGTTTCCGAGTATCTCCCTTGAGAACGATATAATTCTGCTAGGTTATTAAGGTGTCTAGCAAGGGATGGATGATTTTTGGGTAGGGCAATTTTGTCGATTTCTATAGCTTGTTGGTACAATGGTTCTGCTTCCGAGTATCTCCCTTGAGAATAATATAATGTTGCTAGGTTATTAAGGTGTCTAGCAAGGGATGGATGATTGGTAGGCAGGGCAATTTTGTCAATTTCTATAGCTTGTTGGTACAATGGTTCTGCTTCCGAGTATCTTCCTTGGTAACGATATAATTCTGCTAGGTTGTTGAGGGTTCTAGCAAAGAATGGATGATTGGTAGGCAGGGCAATTTTGTCGATTTCTCTAGCTTGTTGCAACAAAGGTTCTGCTTCCGAGTATCTCCCTTGAGAACGATATAATCCTGCTAGATTATTAAGGGAGTTGGCGCGTTCTGGATGATTTTTGGGTAGGGCAATTTTGTCGATTTCTATAGCTTGTTGGTACAATGGTTCTGCTTCCGAGTATCTCCCTTGAGAATAATATAATATTGCTAGGGTGTTGAGACTAGAGGCAAGGGTTGGATGATTAGGAGGCAGGGCGATTTTGAAAATTTCTATAGCTTGTTGTAACAAAGGTTCTGCTTCCGAGTATCTCCCTTGAGAACGATATAATTCTGCTAGGTTGTTGAGACTAGAGGCAAAGAATGGATGATTAGGAGGCAGGGCGATTTTGAAAATTTCTATAACTTGTTGGTACAATGGTTCTGCTTCCAAGTATCTCCCTTGAGAATAATATAATATTGCTAGGGCGTTGAGGGAAGTTGCGACATTTTTATGATTTTCTCCCCAGAGTTGTAGTGCTAATGCCGCTGCTTGTTCGGCAATAGGTATTGCTTCATCGTATTTACCTGCGTTGTAGAGTTCAGTCGCTTCTTCATTTAGCTGTTCCCACTTCTCCATCATTTTTGCTAGTGTTTCAGCAACGTTTTGCAACCATTCTGCATTGCTTTCCCCATCTTCTGCCATCTTAGCTGCCACTAATTTCATCACTTCCACAAAAGCTTCATCAACTAAGTGATAATTAGCGTGTAAAGTTGCTTTCTCCTTGCCATTAGGGCAAGTTAGCAGTTGGTTAATTAAATTTACATAAGCTTCTGCGAGTTGTTCTTTGTTCATATTAGTTTCTCCTTAATTTACATAATTGCATCATATCTGATTAAACAGTCCCGTGGTTGTAGTTGCCCTTTAGCATCCCAACATAAACCTCTATTCCTCAAGCGCAACTAACAACCACTTGAGCGATCGCCTCTTTTACAGAAAAGGGTTAATAATTCGTGTCTTCTGTGCAACCAATTGATTATGCTGCATATCTTCTGAATAAAGAATAGTGCAGTTTTGGAGCAACGCTGCCGATAAAACCAAACTATCCCAATAAGAATACCCGTAATTATAATTAATTTCCAAGGCATTCAAAACAGTTACAGTATCAATTGCCCAGACTTGAAAATTAGTCGAAAGTTCTATGATGATTTGTTTTGCCTCTTGCTGGGTTGTTAAATTCTTTTGAGTTAATACCTTGTAAAGTTCACCCAAAATCTGGGTACTAATGCTAATATCATCAAAGCTATCGCTGACTAGCTGTCTTGCTTTTTGATACTTTTCTTGGGGATTTTTAGCATACAAATAAACCCAAACATTAGTATCTATCATTATCTTATCTGTCATATAATTCTCCCCGATTAAATTGATAGTTATCTGACAAAGCAAAAGAATGTTGATCTACTAACTGCAAAAATCTTTCTTTCTTATCCTGAATAACATCTGCCTCTACCAAAATAACCTTAAATTTTTTTCCCTCTAATTCTGGACTGAGTTGTTCAGTAAATATCAGATTGCCATTTTGACAAATTGCTTGTAGAACTTTGTACATATTAATTTCCTCCTTTTATTGGAAAAGTTATGATGAGAAGTGGCACAACAAAATAGTTACAAAAGGTTATTTTTGTTTGGTTTCGGTCTCTCAACCCAACCTGCAGTTATTGAACTTATACTAACATAACCTTAATTTGTTATAATGCCCATATAAGGCAATTTTTTTTCCTTAACTCCTTTTTCGGGAAATGGAGGCTATCGCTTTTTAAATGGATTAAAACAATGACCAATAAAGAAAAAATTTACGCAGAAATAGAGGGTATTTCAGAAGAATATTTCGAGGAACTCTACTGGTTAATTAAAAAATTTGTAGAGACAAAAGCGATTCAAAAAAAATCTACATTTATGTCTAAATTGAAAAGTATACAAATAGAAGGTCCTGAAGATTTTGCCGCTAGATTGTGTGGCTCTCCTTCTCAGAAATCACAATAATTTCTGCTGGTGCGTTACGCTTCGCTGAAACGCACCCTACATCTTCTATAGATAACAGCAACAATAAATCTGTATATCCGTGGCAAAATCAGTGTCTAGCTCATGCTTGTACTATTCAACCAATTCTCCACATCTTCCAGAGTATTGAAACCTAAAACTTCTGCTGCTAAAAGCTTAAATTGTTCCACAGATAAATCCTCCATTTTAATCTTAAATTCTGGAGGAATTTCTCCAAACTTCTGCCGAAGTTGAACCAAAATTAATTCAGAATATGCCTGATTTTGAGCAAAACTAATCCCTCCCTTATTGTCTTCAATAACCATTTCTTGTCTTTCCAAAAAATCTAATTCTTCTCTACTTAAACTAGCGCGATTAGCAATATTTAAAGCTGATTCTATTTCTGGCACCGCCCCTAGAGAATCGGGAATTACTTCTAAATTAGGAGCATCTTTAAGAAAATAAATCCACTTGTCGCTAAGGGTTTCTAATTCTGAAAGTTCCTTATCGAATTTAGGTAATTCTAAAAATATTAAACTCAATTCATCTCGGTAATTAAACAACAGCGTGTCTTCTTTAAATCGAAACTTATTAATCATCTGAGGTCTGTCTTCAAATAGCACAAAATCAGTAATCGTTAAAGCAACATAAGGTCGTAAAGTTGGATATTTTTCTCCTTTACCTAGCTGATTTCCGTAAGCTTTTGCTAAGTTATAAATTACTCGTTTTTCAAAAGCTTTGACGTGAATTACCTGCATTTCTATAATTACGGTGGTACCATTATCTAATAATGCTTTGACATCCAGAAAACTATCTTTAGAAACTTCAATTTTGCCTGGATTAGCAGGGTCAATTATTGTTAGGGATTTAATAGTATTTGTGTTGTCGTAAATTATGGCGTTCAGAAAGCTAATAAGGATGTTTTTATTCTTATCAGAACTGAAGATTTTTTTAAAAGCAAAGTCTGTTTTAGGATCGATAAATTTCATAGTTAGTTCTCCTTTTTTTGTGCAAAATTTTGAAAACACTATAACACTTCCCAGGTTAGTGAGGTACAGATATTAGATCCCCCCTAACCCCCCAAGATAAGGGGGGGAATTGGAAGTCCCCCTTGATAAGGGGGATTTAGGGGGATCGTTGATGTACCTCACAGACTGCAAAACGCTATATACAACAACTACACCACCTGATAATCCATATACCACAAAGTACAATCTGACTTCCCCTCAAAATATACCAAAAATTCCTGCAAATGCTTTCCCTGTAATAACAAAGGTTCTTGATCTGCTTTCGGCAACCAATCTAACTGTGGACGTTCAGGAGCGATCGCTGCTATTATCTCCTCAACCCCTGGTTTACCACTCAGTTTAAAAGATTTTTTGGATGCTCCCTCCATTGGTAAAGATACCGCCCCCGCCTCATTAAAACTAGGAGAAGGCGCAAGAAACGACGGCGACAAACAAAAAAATTTGCTAGAAGTACCTTTTTCCAATAGAGTTAAATATCCCGGACGTTCCAACTGTACTTCAAATTTAATCTCACTACCCAGACGTACAGTATTAGGATAATTAGAATCACTTCGCCACATATCCATTTTGCTCATCTCTTGGATAACAGGACCCATTTTATTAGTTGAAACAGCCATATTTTTCAATAGATACCAAGGATAAACTATCTCACGCAACCACTGTTTAGCAATTTCAACTTTATCTCTTTTCGCTCCATTAAAATCACAACCTTCAACCTCCAGTTTTTTAAATATTGTTCTCAAAGAATCACGCAGAATAATATCTGGCGTTGCTTTTTTACTAGCATTTTCTAATAAATTTCTTGATAAAATATCAGCCAGTGCTGAATTGTTCAAATCATCATTATCTATTTTAAAGCGTTGGATAAATCCCAACCTAGTTATACCTTTAAGATTCAATATATCAGCTATTTTTTCCAGAAAACTAGCCTCATTATCTTTGTAACTTTTCTCTAACATTATCAACTATTCCTTGTTTATAGGTTCACCTCTAATTATATTTTGATAAATTGAAACCCGCCACTACAATTCTACATAATTCTACATGGCTCTACATGACTCTATTTTGATTTAAAACTAATATTTTTCTACTATTATTGATTATTTCTACTTTTATTAAACCTCTATTTAACTCCTAATCTTTCTATTGGCATATCTTAAATTTGCTAACTAAGGTAATAGTTATAGTCCAAAAAAATCAAGAGGATAAAATGTCTAAATCAATCAAAGTCTTATTAATTTCCATCTTTGCTGGAGGTGTTTTCAGCATTCTATCAATTAGCAATAGTCAGAATGCTCAACAAATTAGTCAAGCTGTTGAAACTGGAGTAACTATAACATCTAGTATAGCTGGTTTATTAATAAGCTTAAAAGATGCCGATGAATAATTTGGCACAATAGCATAATTAAACTCAGGATATCCAAGAAAAGGGAATTTCTCCCCCTTCCCTTGTAAGGAAGGGGGTTGGGGGGTTAGGTTTTTTACCCACAATTTTAGTCTAGACCGTGCTATTAGGGTTTGGGTTTGGAGACCAAACCCCTACAAAGCATCAATTGTAGCGATAATACCAGATTTGATATGACCGAAAAATAAGGTCTCAAGCCTCCCCTTTTAAGGGGATGATAAAAATCAACTTCAGTATTTCAATGCCGATGCTTTAGACAGAGGTACTGATAACTGATAACTGAAATGACCTATATCTCGGAGCGCTAAAACGCAACTACAAACAAATATTTTTAATATCAAACTCTGTGACAATGTTGCATAATTAAATTGACTGAAATTAAATCAACTTTAACTACTCCAAGGAGACAAAAAATGGAAGATCGACAATATGAATTTGACCAATCTCAAAACGAACTAATTCTCGACTTATCCAACAAAATGCGCTTTGTCAGCTACTTTCTAATTGCTGGAGGAGTTCTTTCTGGAATCATTGGTTTATTGGGCTTAAATGCAGGTGTTATCATTCCAGCAGTCGTTGATATACTTATTGGTGTTTGGACTTTAAATGCCGCTTCTTCTTTTAAACTTATTGTTGATACTCAAGGAAATGATATTGTTAACCTGATGGGGGCATTAGGCGAACTCCGAAAGTTGTACCGACTACAATATTGGTTATTAATTATTACCTTAGTTTTTCTGGCGATCGCTCTTGTTCTAGTTATTGTTGGAGCTATTGTAGCATCTACCAGATAGGTTAGGATATTTATCAATGCTCAAACTAACTTAGAGGAGTGTTATCAGAAACCGGGTTTATGGGAGAAAGATTTTAGTATAGTCGGGTATTCAATAAACCCGGTTTCTCTGCTTTTTTATACTAATGCTAGGATTTGAGATTACTTCTAATATCAAGTAACATTAATTAACGGCAATGTAGAGACCTTGCATGCAAGGTCTCTACGAGGTTGGGGAAAGACTTTTTATTACAGTTATTTAATGAGACATGATATAACTTTTGACTTTTGAATTTTGAATTTTAACTAAAAAAATCCCCTGCTAAAAAAATCTATAGCAGGGGAAACAATATTAATTCAAACCGAAAAATAACTAATAGCTTAACTGCGATCTGTTACAGCTACTGGTTCAAAACTAGGTATAACCAAATCCTCATTCTGCTTAGTCAACTGATTATACAGCCTTTCAGTATTCGGGAAGTTAGCAGCAGGGAGAGTTGGGTAACGACGATAAGGAACAGTATCCTCACCAAACATCTCACTGTATTCAACACTATTTACCATAGCTTCGATAAAACCCTTAATACCTGAAGTCGCTAGAATCTGATTATACTTCCGAATCTCAACTTGATTCCGAGGAGCGCGACCTAAGAAATGCTTAGTACCAAGTTCAATCACCTTAGTATTAGGATAGGGTGTGTAGAACTCCTTAATATAAAGTTGAGAACAACCTAATCCCTCAATGAATTCCTTGAGGTTGATTTCATTATTTCCTAACTTACTTTCCAGAGAAGAGAACTCAGTTCTAACTACATAAGGATCGATATCCCGCTCAAAAATCTGACGGTAAGCAGAAGCGATAACCAGTTTCAACTGTTGGACATCTTGGGTACTTGTTAACTTAAATACCTTAGACTGTTCCCGTTGCTTGTTAACACCTTGAATAACTCGGATCTCAAGATCAGGTTCGCTGCGAACTTCCCCTGGAGTTCCCAACTCAACAAATCTTGGTGTAACCTCTTTCTCAACTTGCAGATTTTTGTCGCCAATACTGCCTACCCTTGTATTTCGTAATGACAAACCAGCAGGAGTTAAGTAGCGTTCGTAAGGAATAGTATCTTCCCCAAAAGCGTCGTTATATTCTTGACTATCGATAATGGCATCAACCAGAGCATAAAAACCCTTCTTAGCACAAATATCAAAGTAAGAATTAATTTCCTTACGACCATAAGTCGGACGACCTAATAACCGCCGATGAATGTATTCAACTGCCTTACATACATACAAGGAAGTCCAGTACATATTCCTGAAAGTGTCAGACTTTGCAAGAGCGCGAATAAACTCCCGAAGAGTAATATCACCATTTTCAAGTTTAGTTTCTGCTACTTTCAGACGTTGACCATCATAAACATCCCGACCAAATACCTGACGGTAAGCAGCGACGATAATCTTTTGAGTAGAAACTTCAGAATACTTAATACTAACACCGTTGCTACCACCAGAGTTACTGAAACCACTACTAACATAACCACTAGGTAGTTGATCCAACTTGAAAACCTTCGGACCAAGAGAACCAGGATTTTGAGCTACAGCACCAGGGTTACTAATTTGATTGTCAATACCAGCGCCCTGACGGATTAAAATCCGACGAGTATCCTTACCGAAAGGTGCAGGACGATTTTTGGGGTTACGAGTTTCTTTCGGGAAAATTGCCCCAAACTGAATTTCTAATGGATCGTTACCATTACCATAAACGTGTTGGTCTGGCAACGGCTGATTATAGTCAGCAAATAAAGTAACAAATTGAGGTACCTTCCGGAAAGGGGCACTGTAGTTAAATAAGTCAAGTTGTACTCCCCAGTTCCGACATTCCTGAGCCTCTTGACCTAAACCACGAATATATGGTACAGTTTCCTCTCCAAAATAATCAGAGTATTCTTGAGAGTCCACCATCGCATCTACCAAAGCGGACAAACCACCTTTAGTAACAATGTTAAAGTATTTACTAAACTCTTCTGGTGAACTTAAACCACGGCCCAAGAAGTGACGAGTTGCCAATTCCACTACACGGCTATTGACAAATCCTTCATAGAACTCTTTCCGGTAAAGAGGAGATTTACCCAAACGACGAATAAACTCTTTCATGGAGATTTCGCAGTTTTTGGCCTGAGATTCCAGATAAGAAATATTCTGTCTGTAAGCTCTGGTAATGTCCCGTTCAAATATTTGTCGATAAGCGGCCTTAATTACATCCTGTTTTTCAAAGTTAGACAAACCAGGTTTCATTACAAACTTTTGTCGCCTTTCCGCAGCATTGAAGTAAATTTGTGGTAATTCTAGCCCTTGTTGATCTGAACTTTGACCTTTACGTTCCTTATTAGAAGGTGTTGCCCCACGAAACTCTGTTAAAAGTACATCAAAGTATTGGGCAACAATGTCCTTAGCTTCTTGGTCTTCAAAATATCTAATCGAAGCTTGTCGCATTTGTTGAATAGCCACAATAGTAGCTGCACTAGAACAAGCATTCTCAATAATTTCTCTTAAACCACGGACATTCACTGAAATAATGTTAGGGTCTCCGGCCACAATAGCATAGGTAATGTACCGTAAGAACCAAGATAAGTCCCGCAAAGATTTGGTCATATTAGCGGGGCCATACTTAGACACAGGAATTGGTCGGAAACCTGCTGGTATGGGGCCAGCACTACTTGCACCTATATTACTAAACAGGTTGCGTAAACCTTGAAGTGGGTTAATTCCACCCTTTTTCTCCACATAAGTAACTGTACCCAGTTTCATACCTTCAGAAACTGAAGTTGTTGTAGCACCAACAGCACTCATGGCCATTGGTGTTTCATCAGGCTTTTCCAAGAAAGCCATAGGAGAACCACCAGTAAAAATAGTATTGGCGGCAACAGAAACTATTCTTTCTGAATTATTAGTCAGTCTCTGAGCAATTTCTAAACGTTTGGCTCCTGAACTAAAAAATGTTTTTAGTTCATCTAATTCCGCTTTTCCTAGAAAGCGGTCTTGTTGTTCAGCTTGAGAAATAGTTGATGCTGGTACAGTTTGATATAGTTGCGGACGTGCAACTGAACTTCCACCACTTGCTTTGACAGTCATTCTATTTTTTGTCGCTCCCTATTTGAAGTTTTTACAGCTTCTATTCAGACTGTTTAATTTGAATTTTTATGATATTTCAAACAGGCTTTCCTTTGAGGAAAAGCAGAGTTTTCTTAAGGCTTACCTTAAGATATTTTTTTCCACAAAAGCTGATCTTAAAACAAAATCGATAGTTTATCATTTTTTTTGGTTTTAATGCTTTTGCAGAATTTTTTTATACTCCAGCCCTTTTACTATTCCAGAGTTTATGGGTTATTTAGAGGGTTTTATATACCTAAATGAAGGTTTATATTTTCCCACATAGATAACACCTTATGTGTTCAAATTCTACAGTTAAAATACTGTATCTGACATCAAATTTTTGATTTTGATATTTTCTGCATTAGCATCAGAAACTTATACCTTTTTTTTGATAGATATTATGCTAGAAATTTTTTCACAACTAGGTTAAGTTTTATATTTAGGTATTGCCTCACCCAAGATGCCTGATTTATTGGTATCATTCTTTTACTGTTAAACCTTAATTTTTTTAACAGTTATTTGATATAAAGATTGAGGCCAAAAAAAGTAGGTATTTTGGCTATTTTTAGTTTCTAGCTTTTACTTAATCTTTTTCAAGGTAAAATGTTTTGAGCTAACAACCTGCTTTTGTTAAAAAACCTTACAGAATTTTATTGTATAGATTTATGGTCTTTTATCTTAGAAAAAATAATAAATTTTGTTAAGTAATTGTTGATGATTGGGAGACTAGGCCATTTCAGTTAGCCTCCTCCGGAGGAACTGCGCAATTCAGTTAGCCTCCTGCGGAGGAACTACGTTAACAGTTAGCCTCTTGCAGAGGAACTGCGCAATTCAGTTAGCCTCCTGGGTCGTAACTGCGTTAACAGTACCTCCAAATGAAGATAGAGGCTTGAAATACTGAAGTTAATTTTTTCTTGGTCGATTGATATGGCGTTTTGCTGGCGCAAAGCTTTCCTATCGGAATGCTCCGCAAACGCTAACGGCTGTCGCCGACATATAAAGCGGAGCGGCTCTGCAACAGCGGGAGACCGGCTCCTACGGACTCGCTGCCTCTTTTCCTGCGGAATGCTCCGCAAACAGAGGAGCTGTGCTAACGCTTTTTCCTGACGGAATGCTCCGCAAACATGTCGGCTCTGAGCTGAAACGCCATCCGATCCTACGGAAAGCTCCGAAGATCGACCACTTTTCATCCCCTATCCAAGGGGAGGGCTGTTTCATTCTTGGTTAAGGTAGAGGGGGAGCAGGGAGCAGGGGAGAATGTTCCACCCTATACCCAGGATTTTCCCCAAATTTATTGATCGATAATTTTGATGTGGCAATTAATTTTTCAGAAATTCCGTTGATTTGACCAAGATTATGCAGGGAGCTTTTCCCTACCTCCACCCCAAAAAATCGCCAGATTTTCGTCAATTTTCCGCAAATTCCGGTAATCGTGCCCCAAATTCTCATTCAGATCGATTATTTATTTGACGAATGAAACAGCCCTGCTATCCAAGGGGAGGC
>JBCDJM010000077.1:0-27295 GCA_038747755.1 Cyanobacteria bacterium P01_H01_bin.35 | reverse complement strand
CTTGATTTTTCAGCCAATAGTCAATCAAAATCCTTACTTTTTGAGCTTTAAAGAGCAAAAACCTTGTACTTTTTCAATGCCTAAAAAGGCTAAAACTTTTATCTGTAAACGCTTTGAGATTTAATCAGCAAGCCCTAATTACTTTTAAGGTTTGGGAAAAGCACTTCGCCGGTAACTTTTTATTCTTTCTCAATTTCAAAGGTAGCTTTTACCTTTTCTAAAATTAATAGCTATTAACGTAGTTATGACCCTGGAAACTAGCTAATAGCTGACGGCTGAATTTTACGCCCTAATATTAAATAATGTAAGGGCTAAAGCCAAACTACGAGCCTAATTATAATTGTTCTACTAAAAATAATATTACGCAAGAAAAAGATTTTTTAATAATAAAATAGTTGGTTATAACAAGGAAAAATAATGCTCCGTAAATATGTATGCTTTCCATCAAAACCAAACTCAAACTAAACAATTCACCTATCCGTTCATTTGCTTATTCAAATTGTTCACTTTTCCGACAATTCCTTCAGATATATTCAAACTGTTTTTGTGGACAAGGCAGATAAAAATAATGGAGCGCTTCTCGTTTTCCCGATACTAACACTCCATTATTAAAAACTAGCCTCTATTGCCAAACTGACTAACAGTTTCCTAGCTGTTCAGTTTACGCTTCAACATTGAACCTATTCCGAGGAAACCTAGAGCAAAAATACCTATAGCAGAACCAGGTTCGGGAACTGAAACGCAAGGTGGAGGAGGAGTACCACCACCTCCTCCATGAGGATGAACAACTGGAGGTGGACAAAAATTACCACGGCTCATACCAATAGGATTGTTAGGAGTTACACGCCAACGACCGTTAGAATCAGCTATAATTGTTGGTGCAGAGCTAGTGAATATATTTTTATTGTCACCAAGAGCTGTTGTCGGTCCAAGGTCGGTCACTTGGTATACTAGAGGTTGACCAGTCATACTGGGTAAGAAGTAGGTAAAGTCATCAATACCAGGATTAAAGCCAAAAAGAGTGATATCAAATAAAGCAGGTGCTCTATCTGGCTCACTTGCGTCAAAGTTACCCATTAGTCGAAGTACCTCAATATCATCAGGCACATCTGGGATAAGAAACTTAGTACCTTGACTACCAATTTCGGCATCCTTTGAGACAGGAGCGCCGGGTAAGAAAAAGGGAGTATCACTTGTAGAAGAATACCCCATAGCACTCTCCAAAGTAAATACACCCTCAGTGATAGAATTACGGGGATCACCGAAAGGTATGGAATCATTGGGATCATCTATGCTTAAACTGGGGGGTGGATTAATAGTTAGATCGAAAGCAAAAGCTGGCGCTCCGAGCAAAGAAAGGCCAAATGCAATTACAGAACTACGAGTGAAACTTTTAAACCAATAATTTTTCATAGTGAGATAAATTTCAAAATCTAAGTATTATTCACAATACAGAATCTATCCCGCAGCGATCGCTCATTTTTCTGTTCACCTATCCGTTCAATTACTTATTCAAATTGTTAACTTTTTGTACAATTACCCTGTAAAAACCGATCAAAACTTGAAATTTAAACTAAAATAGATAACATAATTATCTCGCAAATTTGAACTAAGGCTTGAACTACTTTGGGGTGCTTTCAAAAAATCGTCAAACTACATCTATAAAATAAAAGCCTATTTCATAAAGACTCCTGGAAGATCCGATTTAATCAGGACTTACACAGAGGTACTATATATAGAGTTAAAAAACTATAAACTTATAGTTTTGAACGCTATATACATTGTCTTTGCGTAAGTCCTATTAATATTAAAACCAATTTAAAAATAAAAATCATGGGCCTCAGAGCATCTCTACAAGGACTAAAAATTGTGGAGCGGGCTAGAAGAACGAAAAACTGGACAAAAGCCGCTCCCCAATGGTTACAGGCTGCTTATACCTCCGAAGCAACCTTGAGAAGATTTTGGCGTAGAGAACCCATTAAACAACAAACCTTTAAAGACATTTGTGCAGCTATAAACGTCAATTGGCAAGAAGTTGTCGAACAAACTAAGGCTATAGCACCAGACTCCAACTTTGTCGGACGGGAAAAGGCAATTAATGATCTTAACCAAATTACTGCCCAAGGATCTAAACTGATTCTCATTCAAGGACAAGGGGGTATAGGTAAAACTACTTTAGCTCGCTACTATTTTGATACTCAAGGGTTTGACTTACTAATCAAATTGCATGTCGCTATAGAAAGAGAAAACATTATCTCTGTGGAATTAGCTATAGAGGAATGGTTAAAATGCTATTTTGACGAAGATCCGGGAAGAGAATTTGGAATTACTTTGGATCGGTTACGGCGTAAACTCCAAAGTAGTAAACAAAAGATTGGCATACTCATTGATCGTCTAGAAACAGCGTTACAAAAAGGTCGTTTTATTCCTCAGCATCGCTGCTACGCCGAACTATTGAGAATGCTAGCCAACCCGAGTTTAAACTCCGTTACTCTAATTACGAGTTGTGAACAATTATGCGAACCTGCTGTTCTCATTGAAACTTATCGTTTGGCAGCGTTGAGCGAGGCAGCTTGGCAAGAATTTTTCTACAGTCACCAGGTTGAGATAGATACTGCCGCTTTAAAAGAAATGCACCACAGTTATGGTGGTAATGCAGAAGCAATGTGTATTCTTGCCAATGCCATTCGCCTTGACTTTGAGGGAAATTTACAGGCTTATTGGCAAGAAAATCGCCACGACTTACTCCTTGAAACTACCTTAGAAAACTTGATTGAAGGGCAGTTTGACAAACTCAAGGGTGATTATACCCAAGCTTATCAACTCCTTTGTCGCTTAGGATGTTACTGCTATCAAGAAATTCCTATCTTACCTAAAGCAGCACTTTTATGTTTGTTGTGGAATGTACCAGTACCGCGCCGAGAAAGGATCGTTAAAGCTTTACGCGATCGCGCGTTAATTGGGTGGGATGATGGTGGTTATTACCTTCACCCTGTAATGCAGGCGAAAGCTAAGGAGAGGTTGAAGGAGGAAATTAGTAATGAAAAGCAGGAGCCTAACGAATGGTTGTTAGCTAACCGCGCTGCTGCCCAATTCTATCTCGAACTCTATGAAGTTGAAAAAATTGAGTCGGAAAAATCTTTGAAATATGCTTTTGAAGCTATTGAACATTTGGCAGTTATTGGAGATTTTGAGGAGTGTTGTAACGTTTTATTTAAAGTCTTAGCAGCAGATAAAATTGAAAATCTGCGGGGAACAGCTAATCTGTGGAATAATATGTCGCGGTTCATTTCTAGCAGCGAAAAAATTATAAATCAGTTATCGGGAATAAAAAAAGCTCTCCTTTTTATCCCTCTAGGAACAATTTATTCAGAAGTTGGTAAGAATAGCCAAGCACTGAAAATTAGCGAGCAAATTCTCGCTATTACTAATCAAAAAGTTGATTCAGACCAACAAGTTAATTTTGCTCGGATGTCTGCTTATTCAATAGCAGGTAAAGCTTATCGTTATCTAGGGGATTTGTATCAGGCGGAAGCAGCTTGCCAAGAAGCCCAAAAAATTGCCAATAACTCTAGTAACAATTATTGGCAAGCCCTCGCTTTTTATGGTTTGGGAGCAGTTTATCTGGAAAACGATAAACCCCGAAAAGCTTTGCGTAATTTTCTGGCAGCAGCGGCTTATGTTAAACTAGGTGGCATTACCCAAGATTTGAAAAGGGAGTTAAAAAGGCTATTTAAATTACTATTTAATCCGGCGACTGAACAAATAGCTGAGATGCAAAAATTACTTAAAAAATATAATCAAAATGAACAAGAAGACCGCATCAAAAAGTTTAATATTCTCTGGAATATTGCGAGATGTTTTAATAAGATGAAATCTTTTGAAGTGGCTAAGAAGGTTTTAGATTTAACCCAAAGATTACTCAAACCAGAAGATAATAATCAACAATGTTTATTAGCTTTAGAATTAGCCATTTACTATTCTGGGAAAAAGCAAATACAACTAGCACAGGAATGGTATCAAAAATCCTTAGATTTATCTATCAATCAAGGCGAAAAATGGTCAATAGCTTATCCTCTACAATGTTATGCTAATTGGCTTTACTCTCAAAGTCAATATTCAGAAGCTCTAGCAAAATATAGGCAGTTAGAAGAGTTACTACGAGAAACTGAATTTTGGTCGATGCAAGCCTATAATTACTATTATCTCGGTATAACTACTTTACAAGTTAATCCTCAACAACAGCAAGAAGCCCACAAGTATCTGAAAAAAGCGAGAAAGATTGCTACAGGGATAGGATTAGTATTTTCTAAAAGCGTAGAAGATAAAGTAGAGCTGTTTCATTTATCAAGGCAATCAACTGGTTTTATTGGTTAGTTTGCCCAAGTCCTGATAAATTTTTTGCTGAACTAAATGTCAGTATCTATAAATTTTTGTACTACTTCCAAAGGTAAGGAAAGAGCATTTGAAACTTGTTCGGCAGTTAAACCCATACCCAATAAACGAGGAATAGCTTCTTGCTGCTGTTGAATAATTAAATCTCTTTCTCGTTCGACTTGTTGACGTACAGTTGCTTCCCTTTGGGCATTTTGTCTCTCGCGTTGGGCATTTTGTCTTTCCCGTTGGGCATTTTGTCTTTCCTGTTCTTTCTGCTCCAGAATTTCTACATAAGTACCAAAACGTTCCCCATCTGGTCGATAAATTTGTAATTCTTTACCTTCCTTTTCAAAGCGAATTCCTATTCGAGGACTTACCCAACCTTCCATTTCTTCTACTTCAATCATCTTTTCTCCTTGACGACACCATCCTTTTAATCTCCCAGTTTCTGGATAGTACACATAATATTCTTCGACTCCATATTCGCTATAAAACTCTAATTTTGTCACTTCCAACTCATTAATAGAATTGCTAGGAGAAGCAATTTCAAATACTATTTGAGGAGGAATATTCTCTTCTTCCCACTGTTTGTAGGAACCCCTATCTCCTTGAGGACGGCCAAAAACTACCATGGCATCAGGAGCTTGTTTGACCCAAGGTTGTCTTTCTTTGGGATACCAAAATAAGTCTCCAGCAATAAAAACATTGGGGTTATCTTTATAGATACCAGCAATACCTCCCACAATAGTAGTAATAAAACGGAATTGAATTGTGTTTTCTGCCAAGGGTAAACCGTCACTTTCTGGATAAATAATTTCTGTTTCTTTTATGAATGTCATTTTAGTTAGATGAACTAAATATCTATATCTATAAACTTCTGTACTACTTCCAAAGGTAAGGAAAGAGCATTTGAAACTTGTTCGGCAGTTAAACCCATACTCAATAAACGAGGAATAGCTTCTTGATGCTGTTGAACAATTAAATCTCTCTCCCGTTCTACTTGTTGACGTGCAGTTGCTTCCCGTTGGGCATTTTGTCTTTCCTGTTCTTTCTACTCCAGAATTTCTACATATAGCAATGAGCGCTGGTATATTTACAAATTGTAGTAGGGGCCAAGCAGCTCAAAGTCTTATACTATCGGCAATTTCTTCCCTAATAGTGCCTGTTCCCTGTTGCCTGTTTCCGGAGCACAGCGCTATAAGTGCCAAAACGTTCCCCATCTGGTCGATAAATTTGTTGATTTTATCTCTTTAATTAATTTAATTAGGACTGGCGCAAAGACCGTGTATATAGCGTTCAAAACTATAACGTTATAGTTTCTCAACTCTATATATAGTACCTCTGCATAAGTCCTGTTAATTAAAAATTTTGCAAGAGGTCTAATGTACTTAATAGTAGCATAAATAGAATTTTACGGGGAATAAGAAATTAGGAAGGAAAGTTTGATTTTTGTCAGAATAGACTACATTCTTTTAACCAATAACTGATAACTGAAATATTCTTATACTAATCTCCAAAGTTTAATAGTTTTATCAAAACTAGCACTAACTAAAATTTTTCCATCAGGACTAAATGCAACAGAACTAACCCACCGAGAATGCCCTCTAATAGTGCGTAAAAGTTTCCCTGTTTCTAGATGCCAAATTTTAATAGTATGGTCATTACTAGCACTAACTAAAGTTTGACTATCCGGACTAATAACTACAGAATTAACCTCATTGGCATGACCGCTTAAAGTGCGTAAAAGTTTTCCTGTTTCTAACTCCCAAATTTTAATAGTTTTATCGCTACTACCACTAGCTATTTTCTTTCCATCAGGACTAACAGTAACAGATAAAATTCTGCCGTGATGATCGACTAATGTGTTAATTTCTATTCCTGTTTCTAGATTCCAAGTTTTAATATTATTGTGGCTACCTGTAACTAAAATTTTTCCATCGGGACTAATATTAATTCCATAAATACTGTCAGAATGCCCCCGAAAAGTATGGAGCATTTTTCCTGTAGGTATATGCCAAATTTTTATAGAATCATCGCTACTACCACTCACTAATTTTTCTCCATCAGGAGTAATAGCAATAGAAGTAACTCGCAGAAAATGACTCTGCAAAGTTAGTTCTGTATCTGTTTCTAAATGCCAAATTTTAATCGTGCCATCATAACTTCCACTAGCTAATATATTTCCATCTTTACTAATAGCGATCGCCACTACATCATTACTATGACTTTCAATTATGCCTAATTCTTCTATATCTAATTTTTCTCCTATTTCCAGCTCCCAAATCTGAATAGTACCATCACCATTACCACAAGCTAAAATTTGCCCATCTTGACTAATAACTACAGAATAAACTCTTTCTGAATCTGTACTTAAAGTTTCTTCTAAGGAGACTCCATTCGGCAAACTTAACCTTAAATATTTGGGATGAATCCGAAAATAACCAACAAAATTACTTCCTCCTATAGCTAGGATTAAAATTATTCCTCCTACCAGAAATTTATCTTTATTTTGAGATAAAAATTTCTCTACTTTGTCATCTTGAATTTGCCTTTGCTGATTTTCTGGATAAATTCCTTCAGGATTTAATCTCTGCTGGAAATAACCAAAAATTTGAGTGGCAGTTAATCCCAACAATAAAATCCCAGTACCTAAGAATAATTTTCTGTTAATTCGATAAGATTTTGCGGGAATTAATGGTTGAGACAAATCATCTTTTAATTTTGCTAATCTTTGCAAGAGTATCTGAGTATTTTTTTGCTGTTTTTGTAAAATTAAGTCATCAATAAAATCTGCTAATTTTGGAGATATATTAGGAAGTTTAATTCGCCAATTTAATGTATTAGTCTCAGAATTTAAAAATGTTGATGGCAGTTGACCAGTTAATAAGTAAATAAAGGTATATCCTAGAGCAACAAAATCTGATTCTGCTGACTGTAATTCTAGAGAAAAATTAGTTAATGTTAATTGCCCATTAGGACGAAGAATAATATTACTCGGTTGAATATTTTGATAGCAAAATTGTTTTTTGTGTAATAAGTCTAAGATTTCTATGAGTTGAGTCAACCATTCGAGAGCTAATTCTTGACTCAGAGGTGAATTGTTTTTTCCTAACCAAGTTTGTAAGTTTTCTCCAGGAATTTTTTCTATGGCTAAACAGTGTAATTGTTGATTACTATTTCTGGGCAAAAATGTAAAATATGCACCAGGTTTTACTTCAGGAACTCCGGGATGATTAAGTTCTGCTAATACTTTTGCTTGTTGTTGAAATTGAGAAATATATTCAGTACGATCTATATGTAATACTTTGAGAATTTCAGTAGTTTCTTCTCCTTTTACTTCTACTTCATAGATAGCTACCCCATTACGATCGCTAAGTTTTTTGACAACTTTATATTGCCCTTCTATTAATAATTTAGAGCCACAAGCTATACAATATAAAGGGTTATTATGATTTTCTGGATGAGAGCAATTAGGATTAATACAATAGCTCATAATCACTACCAATTCTTTTTTCTGATTATAGCTAATGAAATTAGGAGAGAGAGTTCAGAAGACTGGGTGGATTTTTTTTACTATGCAACTATTTTTATTAATAAAAAATCTTTTCTCTCTCATTCCACACTAACTATACTCCTTATACTCCTTACCCTTGAGAATTATGAATTAGTGATGCTAAACTTAGCTAACTATAATATTTATCTATATTATGTGTTATGGTTAAAGTACATTTTTACAATTTATTTTTACGCAAAAGTCAAATATAAAGAGCCAAAAGTTAAAGCAGTCATGTTATGAGGAGCCAAATTTTAATTTATAATTATTTCCAGTGATTATTTTCATAACTAGGGTGTGAAATTCTTTGTAATATTATTTAAAGGAATTCTGTAGGAATCTGTCTTAGTATAACCAGAATCTTTTACTATTATTTCAGAGATTTTAGTAGCGACTAAGGATTTTAGATAGTTAATTTCTATTCCAACCTCTAGTTTTAATCATACTCAAACCCAGGGAAAGTGAAAATTTGGCATTACCTCAAACTTATCCTAAGTATCAGATTACTTTTTAATCTTTAAGTTTTACTTTACTTTTTTGTGCTAAATTTATGACTAATTATATGTAATTTACAGTAGTAGTTTTGTAGCTAAAACTTCGATATCTTGTAGCTAAAATTTTCAGGATTTGCCTATTTTTAACTAATAGTAGGGAAGCTGAAACTAAACTCTAATGACCTATCACTCTGTAAAAGTTGCCTCTGAAAACTCCTGAGAGAATATCATGCTCCACCATAAATCTACTTTTTCTATTATTACATGGTTGACTTTCTGCTACTTTTCTCCAACTGCAAGTAGAGCCATCATTTATGATGCCAGGACAGGGGAATTCAGTAATCCTACCTTGACAAAAACAGTAAACCTACAACAATCTCATCAAAATTATCCAGGTCCTCTGTATATTGCTCAAGATAGTGACTCAAAAGGCAATGAATCTGAGACCAAGAAAAAAAAATCCAATTCCTCTGATTCCAATGTGCCTGAACCAGTTCGTTCCATGCTCAATGCTCTAGGGGGACGAAAAACACTATTTCTCTTGAGTATTATATCTGTTCTAGTTACTGGCACAGCAGTATTTATTTTACTCAAGCTATTTGACGATCATCAACCTAAAGAAGATTTAGATCCAGAAGACCTATCATCTCCAGAGAAAATATCAGAACCAACTTCACCCGATCTAGAAACTAACTATCCCAATCTTAAGCCCCCTCAATGGCCAGCATCTCCAGAAAACTCTTCCGTGGCCAATACCGAAAATTCTTTAGATTCTTTTGTTCCTACACAACAAGAGGAATTAGGGGAAAATGCCTATGTACCAATTTCCCAGAATAGCTCCAAGATACATCATCAAGAAATTGAAGCAGAAACATTTCCTACAGTTAATAGTAATTCTTCTATTAATTGGCAAGAAAATAATAATTATGAGCAAGAAAAAACTCCGCTTAATTTATCAAAATCAACTGAGGAAAATCATATAGTTCAAGATTCTAAAATTACTACTCAAGCAAATAATTATCCTTTGCCTCAAGTTAATATTGTTGAGCAATTGATTGATGAATTGCCAAATCCCGATCCTAAAAAACGGCATCAAGCTATTTGGGAGCTGGGGCAAAAAGGAGATTCTAGAGCTGTTCAACCATTAGTTAATTTACTCATAGATTCTGATTCTAAACAGCAAAGTTTAATTTTAGCAACTCTCTCAGAAATTGGTACTAAAACATTAAAACCTATGAGTAGAGCTTTAGCAATATCACTTCAGAATGATAATGCAGAAGTCAGAAAAAATGCTATTCGAGATTTAACACGAATTTATGAATTAATTATTCAAATAACTAACCTCTTGCAACAAGCAGAGTATGACCCAGATCCAGAAGTTGAAAAAACAGCAAAATGGGCTTTAGAGCAGTTAAATAGAATTCATACGAGGTGAAGGGAGTAGGGAGTAAGGAGTGTGGGGAGAATGGGAGTGTAGGAAAGGTTGGTAGATAGAATTACAAAGCCTACACTTTTTTTTACTACAAAAGGCAAAAACCTTTATTTTTAATGCTTTGAAGGTTTATTACCAAGCCCTAATTAATATTCTTATGTTTAGTGTTTAGATAAATACTAACTTTACAGCAGTTTTCATAATCAGTAAACCACTATAGAGATTTTGTATGCAACGTCCCTACAAGATTTTATTTGTGACGATGTGGTTTATAAATCTCAAAAGCGCTGTAAACTCATTACGACTGCAACAGAGTGGAAGAAAGCAATCTCACGTCACCCCTGAGATTGCTTTTTAAGCAAAAACTCAGTCATTTTAGTTGGCCTCCTTGTCGGAGGAACTGCGTTAACAGTTAGCCTCCTTTCCTGCGGAATGCTCCGCAAACGGAGGAAATGCCTTAACAGTTATCAGTACCTCCTGGAATAGGAAAGTTTGAAATACTGAAGTTGATTTTTTCATTCCCTATTAGGGGAGGCTATGACCTGATTTTCTGGTCATAAATTACTTTTAACTTTTGACTTTTGACTTTTTAGTTTCACATAGCGCTATTATTTAACTGTCAAAGTTCGCAGACGATTTATCGCTGCTACCAACTCAAACCGTCGAAAGAAAGCTAAATCTCCTTGTGGAAAAGGAACTAAAACATCCAAACTCTTAGATTCAATATCTGCCATAACAGCATCAATAATTTCTAATAAAGTCCGATTACCATCCATATATTGTTTTTTAGCATAAACCATAGCGGCACCAATTGCCCTTAGTTGGTCTTTACTCACCAATTGTTCCACAGCAGAAAGGTCAACATCTTCATTTCCAAATACCACTTCATCAACATCTCGCACTTTTAAACGTACATCTCGTCGCCCCCGACTGGGGTCTAAACTTGCTGGTAGTGGTATTCGCGCTCGAATTTCACCAAATTTTTCACCCCCTTCAGCAGTACGACCAGTAGCATATTTTTCAGCGATCTCCTTAGCTTTTTCTGTAACTTCTTGTGCTTGGAAGTTTTCCATCGCAATAACTTTATCTGCCATCTCAAAATAGTCACCACTACCACCCATAACTAAAATAGTTGAGACTTGATAATCCGTATATAACTGTTGTACTTTATCAATAAACGGGGTAATAGGTTCCTGCTCTTTAGCAATAAGTTCTTGCATTCGGCGATCGCGAATCATAAAATTAGTAGCTGCTGTATCCTCATCCACTAATAAGACAGGAGGAGTAGAAGTCGTTGCAGTTTCTTTAGTTTCAGTTTCTTCAGATTTACTATTATTCCCTAGACCTGCCTCCAAAGCTTCCATAATATTTGCAGCTTGAGAGGTACTACCACTAGCATTTTCAGTAGTAAACTGAGTAGTCGAACGACCTTGAGGCAACTGATTAATAAAAGGAGAAATATCTACACCAGCTACACTACGACCATCCTCCGCTCTAATTTTAATTGCTGTCGCATCTGTCACCACAAATTCACGTCCATCACCAGGAACATGATTATAAACCCCTCGTTCAATTGCTTTGAGCAGAGTAGACTTACCATGATAACCACCACCAACAATTAATGTCACCCCTTTAGGAATTCCCATACCAGAAATTTTACCTTTATTTGGACATTCAAACTCTACTTCCAGAGAAGAAGGTGACTTAAATGGTACTACTTCATCAGAAGATAAAGGGCGATCGTCAATCCCACTACGACGGGGTAAAATTGCCCCATTAGGGACAAAAGCCACTAAATTTTTTTCTGGCAACTGTTTCCGCAACCAATCTGTATCTTCTACAGTTTCTACATGACGGCGACAAGCATCAGCATCTAATTGTTCATATTTGAGACTCCGGTGAACAATATAAGGGATATCATCACAAAGCATTTCTGCTGCTTGCCTACCTAAAATCCGACGACCACCGGCAGGTAATCCCGCTACTAATCGAACTTCAACACCCTTTTGATTGCCTAATTTTATTGGTTTTGCCCTTTGTAAAGCTGGGTTTGTCCCAGGCTCAGGTTTAGGAGCTGGGGGGGCTATCTTAGCTAGGTATACTGATGTTCGTTCTAGAACTTCCTGCCCCATTTTAGTAATTGCTATCATCCCACTTTTGCCAGTGCCACGACGTCCACTTACTTCGTAGGCCAGTCTGTCAAATTTACGGGTCAGAAAATCTCGTAGGGCCATTTCCCTAATAGGACTGTTATAAAGTTCTGGAGGAAAGCCAGTAATTGTATAAGGCACCTGCACCCGAAGCTTGCTAGGGGCAGCAAAGGGGTCTCCCTGAACATAGTCAATAATTAGGGTAAAGTCAGGAAATTCGTAACTACCTTGAATATCTCTGTAGGCTTTGTAGTTACCGTTGTCTAAGTCTAATAGTTTCCGCCTGAGAGTTTGTTGATTAGTCATTTTTCAGGTGCCAGATGTCATTTCAGTTATCAGTTAGCCTCCTATCGGAGGAACTACGTTAACAATTAGCCTCCTATCGGAGGAACTGCGTTAACAGTTATCAGTACCTCTGGCTATAGCCAGAGCCTTGAAAGACTGCAGTTTATTTTTTTCATTCCCCTTAAAGGGACAGGAGACCTTATTTTTTGGTCACTATAAGATTTCATAATTTAGATTTTGTATTTGACAATCTATCTTTTGGGTCAGTGCCTGTGGGAATACAGAATACTTTATAGATTAGAACATATCTTTAAAAATCAGTAACTAAAAACCTTACACTGAAATTTTTAATTATGGTCTAATAATAACCATTGTTTTCCAACTTGTATAAATTAATCAAAATCTTTTATTATACCTTATAAATATAGTTATAAATAAATGAGGTAGGAGTCAGGAGTCAGGAGTCAGGAGTCAAGAGTTAGGAGTCAGGAGTCAGGATGGAAAAGAGGAGAAAGAAAGTATAAAAAGAAGAAAGTTTTTTTTATCACGCTCTTATCCGGACATGATATTACAAACAGATTCGTTAGTTGTCGTTAAGTTATTGCTACTCAGCCCCGACTTTACTTGGGAATATCTGATACTAAATCCGGGTAAAAAAAAGGTGTATATATATACTTTATTAGTTAACACCTTGTATTATATGCGGATTTGGTATGAAACTGTTTGAACAGGAAACTGAGGTGCTAAAATTTATCGAACATCCCGCCATTCCTCAATACCTGGATTACTTCGATGTGGAAATAGACTTAAGAAAAGGTTTTGCCTTAGTTCAAACTTATATTGAGGCTAAATCTTTGTTTGACTGGATACAGTCTGCTCGTAGCTTTAGCTTTGGAGTAACAAGAAACCAGATTTGTGGGAGGTCAATGTTAGCATTGTAGGGGATTTGATACAAACTCGGTTTCTCTGCTTTTTTATACCGATACTACCGGATTTGAAAGGATTAGAGCTATGGGCAATTTAAAACCCTGGGAATTATTTTCCTGTCTAGGTTTGAGGGATTTTTTGCCTCTATTTAGCGACAACTCTATTACTTCCTGATAATTTCTAGAATACCTTCATCTCCATCAAGATTAGCTTCCACTCCCACAGGTAAAGCAGCATTGGGAGCATCATGGCCAAAGGGAAGGTCAGACACAATGGGAATATTTAGATCTGCCAAGCGATCGCGCAATACTTCCTCCACAGTAAACTCAGTACGATCCATTCGTCCAGGGGAACACTCACTAAACCGCCCCAGAGCGATACCTTTAACCTGCTGCAAAACTCCAGCCATGCGCCACTGGGTCAACATTCGGTCAATTCGATAAGGAGCTTCATTCACATCTTCTAAACCCAAAATTGTCCCACTCAAATCTGGTTGATACTTAGTACCTAATAAATGAGTAGCGACAGTTAAATTTGCAGGCATTAAGTAGCCCTTTGTTTGGCCACCACCCCAACCATTTCCTTTTAAAGGTTCTAAGAGACGACCCTCTACCAAATCAAATAGTCGTTGAATTGACCATTCTGGCTCCCCAGCTAAAGTAGTTAATAATGGACCATGAACACAGGGAAAATCAATTTTACGAAAAGTCCATAACAGAGCAGTAATATCAGAAAAACCAATCAACCATTTAGGGGCAGGTATTGGTGGCCATTGCAAATTTTCGAGCAAACGACTAGCACCATAACCACCCCTAGAGCAAAGAATCCCACAAATATTTTTATTATTAATAGCCTCTGCTAATTGACCGCAGCGACTTTCATCGGTACCTGCTAAATAACCCCACTGCTTGTCATAGCCAGGAGTTAGTTCTACTTGATAGCCACGCGATCGCCAAATTTCTACTCCTTTGTTAAAAGTATCTAACTCTCGCAGACAGCCACTAGGTGAAATAACTTGTAGTAAATCACCTGGTTTTAAGTAATTTTGATTTAGCATATTAAAAACAATGATCTATAATTATACCCAGGGTAAAAAAAACTTATACTTTAGGTAAAACTTCAATTATTAAGTAATTAACACTTGCTCTTGAAGCTTTTTGATAATTACCACTTCTGAAGCGCCTTAATTTTTCTTATGTTTACAGAAAAATTAAGGTATAAAGTCTTCTATTTCAAGAGAAAAAGCGGTCGTTTAGCTACGCACAACTACGTTAACGGCTGTCGCCGACATGAAAAGCGGAGCAGTCCGTAGGATGGGATGGCGTTTGCTAACGCAAAGCTCTGCTAACGCGTTTGCGGAGCATGACCTAGGAAAGCGTCCCGGAGGGAACGGTTTCCTGCTCTTAACAGAGCCGCTCCGCTTTATATGTCGGCGACAGCCGTTAACGTTTGCGGAGCATTCCGGAACGGAAAGTTGTGCGGAACGCTAAACGCCATATCCAATCGACCAAGAGAAAAGTGCTAGGGTATTTCCTTATATTGAATTCCGTTACGGTTTTAACCAAAGGTAATTATCAATTATCCATTAATGAATTCTCCCCCACTCCCTCACTCTTCAGCTCTCTTATGTTGTGGTTCTATTCACAACTAAAATATTACGATTGCGATCGCCTATATGTTCATAAATAAACTTATCAACACTTTGATAAGCTAAGTGAACTCCTAAACCACCTGGGGGACGCTCTTCTATTCTTTTTTTTAAGTCTTCTTCTGTAAGTGCTTCTTTTGTAGTAGGATCATAAGGTTTTGCCGTATCTTCAATATAAACAGTTAAACTTGTTTCATCTATTTTAGCTTCTACAGATATACTTCCTTCTAATCCATGTTCATCATAACCATGAGTAATAATATTTGTTGCTATTTCATCTACTGCTAAACATAGTTTATATGATACTTTTTTTTCTAAACCCGCTTCTGTTGCTGCTGACTTAACATATTGACGAATTTGTCCTAAGTTATCTAGTTTTCCTGGTAATCTTAATGCTTCCATACATTCTCCTTTTTTTTGTTTTTTTTGGTAATAGTTTTAGCTAATTTCTCCGCACAGCTAACATCGTAATGTCATCAAATTGAGCTGCATCTTCCATGTAATCAAATAACTTATCTTTAATGCGACCCATCAATTCTGATGCAGAATTAGCAGGTTCTTCTATCAGTTCTTTCAATCTTTTATCTGTAAATAACTTTCCTTCCGGAGATTTAGCTTCAGTCACGCCATCGGTGTAACCTATTAGTATTTCTCCAGGTTCTAACTTAACTTTCTGAATTTCAAATTTCATATTTGGCATCATTCCTACCGCAGGTCCGGTAGAATTTAGCGTCTGTTTTATACCGTCTTGATTAATAATATATAGTGGTTCATGCCCTCCATTAACATAGCTAAGTAGACCTGTCTTTGGATCTAGCACCCCAAAAAATAATGTAGCAAACATACTCATTTGCCAGTGTTGTTCCGCAACATAATCGTTAGTAAGGCGAACAGCTTGAAGAGCAGCATTATGGTGAGCCAAATTATTTGAAGTTGCAGATATATGTAATTTTATTTCCCCGACAGAAAAGATGCGAATTAAGCTACGGAATAAAGCCATAAACAAGGCTGCACCCACTCCCTTATCACAAACATCCGCTATTACTAACCCTATTTGATTGTTGCCAAGAGGAAAAGCATCGTAAAAATCTCCTGCTACTTGCTTTGCGGGATGGAAACAAGCAACTATTTCCCACTCATCCAACTTAGGAATATCATAAGGGAGAAAATCTATCTGAATTTGTCTACCTTTTTCTAATTCATTGTCAAGAGCTTTAGAATAAGTATCTAGTCGTCCATAAAGTCTGGCATTTTCTAGAACTAACCCTATTTGTTCTGCTGTTGCCAGCATTGACTCTGCCATTCTCTCAGTAAAATGATTAGGTTCAGAGTGCAATAAAGTAATAATACCACGCAAATCTTGACCATTGATGATTGGAACACCCAATGCTGAACGAACTATATAAGGTTGATTAGGTAAAGTTAACCAACGATCGTCGTGTTCTGTATCCTTAATTAACCCTATCTGACGGTTGCGACTTACCCAACCTGCCAACCCTTTATCTAAAACACTACCTATAAGTTTAGCCCGTTGTTCGGGGGTTACTTCAGTGCGAGTGAGAATAGCATCTACAATTTTCTGAGATGCCGGATCTAGTAAAAATAAACTTCCCTTCTCAGTGGCAGTGACATCAGCACAAACATCTAAAGTTTTTTGTAAGGCTGCTTTAATAATGCCTCCTGGCCTAGAAGAGCATCCTGTTGTTACTTCTGTTAATACCTTTTGAGCTAGTCGGAAGGCTGCTAGTTCTTCTGTGACTTTGGCCATCTCCTGTCGCAGCAAATCTAGTTCTTCTCTGAGCTTTTCTTCTGTAGATCCCATTCTTAATAATACTCTTAGCCTGTTAATAATAATGTAGAGGCTAGGTACTGATGATCGGGAAATAATTGCACCTTGGCCCTAGCGCTCTAATTTATCATACCAAATCTCAAAAGTCTTGCTAAATCTTATAAAGAATAGGGAGTAGGGGATAGTGGTGTAGAAATAGTGATATCCTAGAAAAAGTTAGGTAGTCAAAAGAATACTATTTCTTGGAAATTATGAAATAATCGCGCTTTCTATTCTCTCCATACCTCTTCCCAGTTAAGTGTTCCTTATCTACAGAACTAGCGAGTAGGGAAATTAGGTAGAGCATTATTTTGGGAATTGCTACAGTTTCATTATTGGAGGACTATAATTCCCTTGGCCACTGATCTTCGCAGCTATAGTACAATTCTTCTGCGGATAATTTATACCAGTTTTCAGGGTTGTTAGGACATCCTCACATCTCTCAAATTTAGTTACACCAGGAATGTACGGGCGAATGGCCATTCACCGCCATTTCCCCTTTGGGAAGGGGAGGGTTGATTTCTATTTCAGCTATAGATGTCAGATTCTAATAAATTATTAATTAAGCTTCTATCTTAGCTGCATCATATTCATCCAGCAAATAAACACTCTGATCGAAGCCAGTTTTGGTAATAGTATCCTTTACTGTCTCTTGAACACCTACCATATAAATATCAACACCTGTTCCCATTTTTTGTTTAGCAAAAATCAATACCCGTAGACCTGCACTTGCCATAAATTCTAGGTCTTGCATCATCAAAACAAGTCTTTTCGGACTTGTAGCTGCTGCTTCCTCCACTTTTGTTTTAAAGTCAGAAGCTGTAGCTCCATCTAGTTCTCCAGATAATGTTATTTTAGCAATATTATCTTTGATTGTTTCTAGGGTTGCTGTAAAAGCCATAATTTTTCCTTTGTTCTTGTTTTGTTTGATTTTGTAGCAATTTCACTAGGAGTGAAATTTTTGGCCTCTTTTGTGTATAGAACCAATTTGGGATCTATTTAAAATATGGATGGAGAGTAGAGAAGTAGGGGAGATGGCAAGATAGTGAAGCAAGGAGGAATTTTTCTACTCTCGATCTTCTCAATTCTGAGGACTGGACTTTGCCAAAAACCCGCACCTTTGCTCATATTATAAATGGCTTTTATAATATCATTTTTGAGTTTATCTACTTACCAGAATAACTACGGAGCGATCGCCAACCAATAACCCCTGCTGATTTGCTAACGCAGGTTCAGTCCCGGGAACCCAAGAATCTTGTGGTGAGGCACAAGCAGTATTAGCAAAAACGTGCCAACTTTTTCCCTCTGATAAACCGGGAGTTTCAAACCAGGTACTTTCCCAGTGCATATTCATTGCTACATAAATATCATTATCTTCTTTTGTTGTCTCTCCAGCGTGTTTACCACAAAGCATAAAAGCAATAGTCCGAGAATGATCTGACCAGTCAGCATTCCAAGCTTGAGTACCATGCCAAGTAATATCCGATTTTCCACTACCAGCATAATCTTGATGTTGGAAATGGTTGCGATTTCTCAATACTGGGTGAGCTTTCCGAAATGCAATGCAATTCTTCACAAACCTAAATAGATCGGCATTAGTTTCCAGAAATTCCCAATTTAACCAATTTAGTTCCGAATCATGGCAATAAGTATTATTATTACCATTTTTACTGCGCCCTATTTCATCACCCATTAATAACATAGGGACACCTTGACTAACCATCATAATTGCGATCGCATTTCGCATCTGACGGCTACGCAAAGCATTTATTCCTGGATCATCAGTCCAACCTTCCGCACCACAGTTCCAACTTTCGTTATCATTCGCACCATCATTATTATTTTCACCATTAGCTTCATTATGCTTATCATTGTAAGAAACCATATCAGCTAAAGTGAAACCGTCATGGGCGGTAATAAAATTAATAGATGTTGCCGGGGCGCGACCTTGCCAAGCATAGAGGTCTGGGGAACCTTGTATGCGTTGCGCCATTTCCCCTACAGTACAATCACCTTTAATAAACTTGCGAATCGCATCGCGATACTTACCATTCCATTCTGCCCAACGTCCAAAAGCAGGGAAAGAACCGACCTGATATAAACCACCAGCATCCCAAGCTTCTGCAATTAACTTACAGTTAGCTAAAATTGGGTCAAAAGCCAAAGTTTCTAACAGTGGAGGATTTGCTAATGGTGCGCCCCAGGGGTCACGTCCGAGAATTGAAGCCAAATCAAACCGGAAACCATCAATATGATACTCACTTGCCCAATAGCGCAAACAATCTAATACCACATTTCTCACAATGGGGTTATTACAGTTAATAGTATTACCGCAACCACTAAAGTTAAAATAATAACCTTCGGGCGTTAACATATAATATGTCTTATTGTCAATACCCCGGAAAGAAATTGTTGGACCGTTTTCATTTCCTTCTGCTGTGTGATTAAACACAACATCCAGAATTACTTCAATCCCATTTTTATGCAGCTCTTTAACTAGATTTTTTAACTCATCTATCTGCATTCCCAATTTCCCGGTAGCTGCATATCCTGCCTTGGGAGCAAAAAATCCAACTGTGCTATAACCCCAATAATTGTAGAGCATTTCCCCTGTTATCGGGCTAGGGCGGGAATTTTCAAACTCATCAAATTCATAAACAGGCATTAACTCAACAGCATTAACGCCTAATTCTTTGAGGTAAGGAATTTTTTCACGAATAGCAGCAAATGTTCCTGGATGTTTGACGCCAGAAGACGAATGAGCGGTAAAACTGCGAACGTGCATTTCATAAATAATCTGATCTCCCGGTGGAATTTCTAGAGGGCGATCGTGTTCCCAATCAAAATCATCATAAGCAATTCTTGCCCGGTGTTGATAAATATCATCCCAGTTTGGTATTTCTCCCCAAACATCTCGACCCCCAATAACCTTAGCGTAGGGGTCCATGAGAATTTTACTTTTGTCGAACCATTGACCGTCATGGAAATTATTGGGTCCATCCATGCGATAGCCATATTCGATATTCTCAACATCAAGGTCAAAGACAATCATACAATACACATTCCCAATCCGAAATTCTTCAGGAAAGGGAATTTCTGCCATTGGTTCTGGAGCGCCTTTTTGAAACAAGACCAATGTACAGGATGTGGCATGAGAAGAGAAAATGGAAAAATTTACTCCCCCAGGCACCATAGTTGCACCGAATGGAAAAGGATTTCCCCTACGCAGTTTAAAGTCACCATGACTGTGGGTAGGGTGAATATCAATACGATCTAGTAACATTAGTTTTTGTTAATATTATGATGGAACATAAGTCCTAGGTTGTAGATAAGATTTTACCTATTGGAGGATGGCGGAAATAACTGACCAGTTACAAAATCATAAAAGCTTTACTAAACAATACTTTTGACTGTCTTGAGTGCGTCTTACATTCTGGAGGGGCTGTGTGCGGAATTACTTCCGCACTTTATACGCCCCGTAGGAGACCTCAGAATTACGCACTCGCTTTTAACTTGCGCGTAGCAGCTACTAGCACCTAACAGTTAACACCTACAACCTTCTTTAATTCACTTCTTTAATTCAATGCTGTTATTCCTAACTCAAAAGTTTCAGCAGTTGTAAAAAGGTCGAGAAACCCAGTCACAGACATAGTATCTTGAAGTTCTTCAGAAAGCCCTACTAATACAACTTTTCCTTCTTTGGCTTGTGCTTGTCTGTACAATGATAGTAACATTCGTAACCCAGCACTAGACATATATGGCACCTGAGTCATATCCATCAGAATTTTGCTGCTTGGTTCCGCTAGGGGTACAACTTGTTTTTGAACATCAGCTGCTGTATTAGCATCGATATCCCCTATTACTTCTACTACTTTAATTTCTTCTTCTGTTCTAATATTAATTTCGATTGCCATTTGATTTAGTGTAATAATACTCAGATGTTTTATACCAAATCCGCTTTAGAAAAGCTGATCACCCGAAACCGAGCAAATCTTTTGTGGATAATACATACAACTGATCTTTATTAATAGTCTATGTAAACAGGATTTGGTATTAGATGTAGGTTGGGTTGAGGAAATAAACCCAACAAAAACTGTATAACTTACTTTGTTGTTACTTGGGGTTTAGCCCTATCTATACTTCGGGCTAAACCCCAAGTACGAGCTTTGTTGAGTTATTAAGAAAACGGGTTTATTTCCCTAATTATTGTTGTTCAAATTAGGCAATTTTGTGGATAAACCCAGTTTCTTGTTGGGCTGATAAATCAATTAGTTCGGTACAATATTTACCTTAACTGTTACCCGCTCCTTAGTTTCAGGTAACTTAACAAAAAGTTTATCGGCATCAAAATCACTGTAGGGTTGACCATCAATTTCTACAGAACCAATTTTAATGCTGCCTGGAGGCAAAATATCTGGTGATACGCGCAAAATATTATCAGGGAAACCACCAGGAATAGGCTTAAAGTAAAAATCCATTGGCTGCTTAGTAACCAACAGATTAGTATAAACAGCCGCGAGGAAACATAATTCTGTGGAGTGATAACCACTCATGGAGTGGGAACCTTTACCGCGTTCGTTACCACTTGCCAAGAAAGGAATACCATTAGCAAGAACGTTGAAATAAACCCCACCATCTTCTGTATCTAGGAACCAAGCGTTATAAAAAGCAGCAGCTTCCCGCGCTAACCGATGATATTCTGCTTCTTTGAGAACTCCTGCGAGAATATAATAAGCTAGAATAGATTGTTCTTGCTGCCACCAAGCTTTGCGATCGTGCCAAACAAAGCGGTGAGTCTTTTCACCTTCTCCTAATGCTCTTTCCACCACATCATACCAACCGCCTCGTTGTTGGTCGCTCCCCACTTCTGGCATGACATCAGCAATTTTCTTTGCCAGATTAACATAAGTATCCTTGGGTTTGAGGCTATTCATCCGCATCAAATTCCAGGATATTTTCATGTTGTGACCAACTACTGCCCGGTTTTGCTGCCATCCCCAAGTCTGGTCTGGACTCCAGTCTTCAAAGAATTTTTCATTGACGAAGGGGCAGTTTTCATAGTCTGGGAAACGCTTTTCAATCGTGTCGAAAGTGTATTCGAGCATATCTGCATATTCTGGTTTTTCTGTTGCTAACCAGAGATTAATTAAATATGCTGGTGCATGGTCTCCAACTGAGTTCCAGTTTTTAGTCCCTTTGTTCCGACCTAATGACTCGCTCACTGGGTCTAGAGTAATAGGATCTAGGTGGGAGTAGTAACCACCACGTTCGCTTTTATCCAGGAAAAAGTCGTTGAATAACTTAATAGTTTTCTCGGTATCATCGATGATCCGAGGATCGCCATTGAGGCGATAAGTTTGCAAAGGACCAGCAAGGGCGTAAATTTGTTCGTAAGCGGGAATAGCATCGTAGTCATCGCCAAATTCTGAAGCGAAAATTTTCTGTTCCCGTTCCCCTTGCACATCGATACCGTGATACCAATAAACGATACCTTCGTCTAAGTCCACAAACCTCATGTGGTCTCGCAGATATTCAGTACCTTTTTCTGCTGCTTCCAAGAAAATTTCTTCCCCAGTCATCATGTATCCTGTTGCCATCCCGTAAACCATCCGGGATATAGTATCAGTTTCTTGACGGAAATTTACCTGTGATTTTGCACCAGATAGACTTAGGGTTGTGCGATAGTCGCGGTAGTCTATTTCCTCCTCACCAAATTGAGCTTTGACATAAAAATTAGCCAGGGAACGAACCTGGTCTACCCACCAGTTTTGTTTTTCAAATATATAGTCGTCTGCTTGGCGACCGACAAATACTATTTGTTTTGCTTCAAATATGGGACTATCTGGGTAAAATACTCCATAAGTAAATAGATACCTACCAGGTACTAACATTGAGCGCATAGAACCTGTAGCATCTGGGTATGCTTCGTCTAAGTTTTGTACCAATTTGGCATAACTTGTGGGGGATAGTCGGGCTTGAAATTCTCTGCCATCTGTTGTTTTGATGCCAAAAATATCTGTGCCTGAGTCGAAGTTAGTAACATATCCGGCAATTAGGTCGGAGAAGGTAAACTCTACTGGGATACTCATGTTTTGATTATCTTTAATACTGTGTTTGCAAGTAAAAGAAAAGCTATTTTAATGTTTATATAGCTAAGAAAGAATTGGTTAGGACATAGACTGATGATGAATCTTAGACAACGGAAATGTTTTTCCAACTGTTCCCTATTCCCTATTCCCTATTCCCTGCTATAGGACTTATGCAGAAACCGGGTTTATCAAAATTTCGCATTCAGAAAACAATAAATGCAATAAACCCGGTTTCTTGTTTGGGTGTCTCATTAATTGATCGTGAATAATAGATAATTACCTTTGGTTAAAACCGTACTTGATTTAATTAATAATGGATAATGAAAACTATCTCTAATTATCAATTATTAATTATCCATTATCCATTATCCATTAGCTTCGATCGCTGCTACAAATTTTTCCATAAATTCATCTGTTACACCAGGATGTTTTGCTGTGATTAAGTTCCCATCAATAACTAAATCTGCTGTTTGGTCTCCATCAAATATTACATCTGCTCCAGCATTTTCTACATCACAAATTATATTATGAGCGCAAGTTACTTTTTTATCTTTCAGCATTTCATTGTCAGCACAAAACAGCCATAAACTATGACAAATTGCTCCTAATTTAACTTTTTCTGTATTGACAGCGTTGCGGAGAAATGCTACTGCTGGTGCTTGATTTTTTTCGCCTTTTTTGGGGTTTACCTGATAACGCAACCTATCCGTTGCATAAGCACCAATACAGATGATACCTTTATAATCTGAGGGATTAATGTCATTTACTTCTGTAGTAACTGTAACTTGTTCTTCCACAATATTATTTTCTGGGTTAGAGCCAAAATGTAATTCTTTTTGCCCCCATAAATGGGTAATATATTCTACTTCATAGCCTTTTGTGGGAAAAAATTCATTAAATTTACGATACTCTGTAGAATCGAAATGGTCTTCAATCAAGACTCCAATTTTACCTTTTGTTGCTGTAACCATATTTTTCTTACTCCTAATTTTCTTTATAGGGTATAATCTACAAATGAATGTGAATAACTACAATTGTACAGCTTTTTGTTTCAATAAAAAATAGTTATTCAGATGTTATTTTACCTTTAAAATCAGATCGAATAACTCCAAATAATAGATTCAATTTAGATCGCAACTATTTACGATTATCTCAGAGTTTGGGTGCTGGTAATTTTAGCTATTATTTTTCTTAAAATGGCAATTACCTAACTACTAATTAAAAAGCATCTTATATTTTATACTCTTTAGATTTCATAGCTTGATTCACACATGCCATACTTTTTAGTGTAGCTTGGGTTGAGGAGAGCCGCTTGCTTATCATCATGTTACCCCAATAACCACAACAGGAAAAACTCACTCTGACTTCTGACTTGCGCGTAGCGCGCTATAGTTGATAATTTCTTGGTCAAAACAATTAACAGGGAGATTGAAATTATAATCAACTCCCTTAAGTTTAAGTATCTAATTGTTTAGTTTTATGTAGTAATCAATTTCAATAGTGATTCATCTGCAAACACATCGCGGTAGAACGTTAATTGTTCAGTTTTTAAATAACAACCACCTCTGTGACCCCGGCGTACCCAAGTCACATTTCCCTTAGCAATAGTTTCGTTAGTTTCGAGATCCACACTCTTCCATTCAAAATATGTATGTTCTCCATAGAACATCACAATTGGCCAGCACATAATAACGCCTGGTTGAGAAATCAACGCCCACCAATGCTTTTCCCGTTCTTTTTGTTGTTCTAGACCCTGATAAGGTCCATCTTGGCAAAAATAAACTAAATCACTCCGATATTCATCCGTTAAAATATCACCACGTCCTTGTCTCAAAGCTTCACAATGAGTAGGCCACCAGTCTTTATTTTCTTGTTCTATCTGTTCTAATGTGTAGTCAGGACCGATCGTTGGTAATGTTGCTTCTTTCATCTTGCAGATTTTTTCAGCTTCAGCAATCATCTTTGTTGCAACATCAGCAGCTACTGGAGTAGCTCTAGAGTAATCTGCTGCTAAATCTTTGTAGTAACTTGTGCGCGCCATAATATCACTATTAGTTGTTTTTTACTTGGTTTAAACTAAGAATTAATCAGTCAATTGATTAGTCAACATTAAATCGACTACATCATTTTGTAGTTGATTGGCAGCTCCAATATCCATAATTAGTTGTGCTACTGTTGAGCTTCGTTGACCTGCCAAAGTCATTTTACCATCACTGACAAATGTGTAAGCAGTTCTTTCTGGAAATGGTCTTATTTGTTTGACATACTTACTGTGTTCACTCACTAACTCTTGATATTCTTTAGATACAAAAAGTAGTTCTAGTTCTAAGCGGTTCCAGTAAGCTATTTCTATAGCAGCTTGATAATTTAGTTCTGGTAGTTCAGAGTGAGATACTCCACCTGCATCTGGCCTAGTGTTATCAACTTCCTCAAATAAATGTAATCGTAGTTTCAACACTTGAGGCATTTTTGCTAGAGCTGGAGCAAACCTCTCTTTAAAATATGCGCGAAACTCTTCGACACTTACTCCATCAGCTTTCCTAATCATGCAATGATATTTTTCTAACCCCTGATGGCCATTAGGAGAACCATTTTCAATTCCATCTTTGAAGGTAATAGAGTTACCAGGGTTGGTATTATAACCTATTGCTTTGCTGAAGATATTATGCTCATCATCCATCAAAATAGCCGCAGCTTTGAACCATATTTCCCGGTCCTCTACTGTTTTGAAGGTTAACTCAGCAATACCATCAAAGTTTTCTTCTGGAGAAGAAGCATCCACTAAGTCTCCTATACTAGGCCATACTCCCCCATCATTATGGGCAACATGAAATTGCCAATATTGGTACTGACCTGGTAAACGGGCACAAACTGGTCCGTGAACATCTCTCCAATAGTCATCAAATAGTTCCAGGGTTATTCCTTTTCTTTTCCACAGGAGAACATAGAAAGCTACTTGTGCTTCCTGGTCACGACTAGAATAGTCCGCAACTTCTCCTTTTTTGATCAGAGTTGATAGCATAGTTTGCTGCCTTTGCTTTTCATATATTACGAGTTTATCTACACGTTCTGCTGAACTGACCCAAACATTTTTGAAGCTTATGAGTCTAGCTTTTTGACTCAACGAGAACCATGCTAGCACAGTCTGTTACTTAGTTCTCTGGCAAATTCATCTATTACAGAACAAATTGATAATACTTCCAGTTAACCGATGCCCATCAAAATGCTTATGATTATTTTGGTGGGAATAATTCGTTTAATTCCTCTTTTAATTCTCCGAGAGCGCCGAAGCAACCTGCTGCTTTATTAAATCCTGCATAAACACAGGTGAATACTAGCAGTTCCTCTATTTCTTCCAAAGTTGCCCCTTGAGACATTGCCATTTTAACGTGAGCGCCAAATGGGTTTCCTGGACCTACATGATCTTGATTAACTACATCTATTGCTACTGTAATTAGAGCTTTGGTTTTTTGGTCTATTATCGGTAGACCCCATGCTTCACCTGCTACACGAGTACAAAAGTCCCCAAATTTGGGGTTGATACTATTTAAACCTTCTTGCAGTGCTTTGTCGTCCAATACAGCGTTTTTGTATGCCATAGTTATCTGCTTAATTTTTCTAGCTTACTGTAGTCTTTTTTCTGTGTTTAAGGACTGCGATCGCATTAGCGTTGCCTAGCATCATCGCTTTCTGGCACAGTTGAACATCTATAATGAGTTGGCAGATGATGGCCACTCAATTTGATTCAAGATTCTTTGGACAAACTAATTCATTGTCCATAATCCTGACCCAGTTATTGGTTCAGTTTTAGATTTGTGCCAGAAAATTTCTTTCTATCAACTAGACTATCATCTTTACTGACATTTTTTTTTATTTTTGGTGGTAATTCATTCAAAGAAGTGTGGGATATACCGATCGAGTCATAGTAGCTCCAGTTGGTAATAATTTAGCTAAGGTAAGCGACGCTAATGCCTACCCAAATTTAGGAATAAACTCTGCTAAACCATCTTTAATTTTGGTTTGATGATTAAATCTAAAAGCATTGACAGATAAAGATTTTAACCTTTTTAAGTCTGGAAAAAGTACCTGGTTTTGAGCTGCTTGATGGTCAAAAATTTAGGATTTTGGGTTGACTATAGCAGAAAAATCAAGGGATAATTCTGCCTCCTGCCTCCTCGCTCATTCCCGATTACTCCTGACTCCTTACGGACGTTTTCCGCTAAGAGCGGACATGTTTGCGGAGGATTCCCTATACGAAAACGCATTTTTGTTATGCAACGTCCCTACCTCCTGACTTCTACCCTCACCCATAAGACTTTTTCAGCAAACCCTAATTAGTCTTAACTAAAAGTAAAATTCAGAAGCAAAAGATTATGGTATAACTACTTTATCTATTTCTGTAATTTGCTGACTTTCATTATCTAGGAACTCCTGGGATTTGATGCCACTTTTGCCAGTGGGAGAATGTAGGTTTTTGATTTAATTTTAAAATTTAATTATACTATAAAAATT
>JBCDJM010000076.1:0-27431 GCA_038747755.1 Cyanobacteria bacterium P01_H01_bin.35 | reverse complement strand
GTGCGTTCGCGGAGCGTTGCGTCAGCAGTAGCGCTCTGCGAACGCACTACACCCCCTTCATTCTCAATAAGAGTTTTCTTTTAATTGAATTATTCCTCAGCCCCCGAACGCAAATCCCTTTCTATATATAGCTTTCAACTAGCTTGTCACCCCGTGATATCTTAAGCAGTCAAATAAAAAATCTATTTGTTTATAGAACTAATTTGGTATCTTTGCCCACTATTAAATTTTTTAGTCAGGAGTCATCTGTGGGAATTAGGCAATACAGGAAAAAGATTTAAAAATACTCTAATGCACCCCATCTCCCTATCTCTCTCCCCTCGCCTACTCCCTCTAAATTACCGAAAAATCAAGGTATAAAGCCTCTCCATTCATGGAGAAAAAAAATTCCTTTTAGCCAGTCCTTTTCTTTATAAGAAGAGGTAATTATTAATTATTAATTGTTAATTATTAATTATTTCCGATGTTTTTTTTGATGCCACTGCCAAGCATGAGCAACAATTTCTTTAACCTCTGGATATTTCGGAGACCAACCTAATACTTTCCTTGCTTTCTGACTGCTCCCTACCAAAATAGGTGGATCTCCAGGTCTGCGATCGCGCTCCTCTACCTTAAATTCTCTACCAGTTACTTCCTTGACAGTCTCTATCACTTCCCGAACCGAAAATCCATTACCATTGCCTAAATTAAAGATATCGCTGTTACCTCCATCCAACAAATATTTTAATCCCAAAACATGAGCATCTGCTAAGTCACACACATGAATATAATCTCGAATACAAGTACCATCAGGAGTATTATAATCTGTGCCAAAAATAGATATAGAGTCTCGCTTACCTAATGCTGCAAATAATACTAGGGGAATTAGATGAGTTTCTGGATTATGATTTTCTCCAGTCAAACCATTAGGGTGCGCTCCCGCTGCATTAAAGTAACGGAAACAAACAGACTTAAAATCATAAGCAACGTCAAAGTCGGCAAGTATTTGCTCTACCATCCGCTTACTTGCACCATAAGGATTAATCGGATTTTTCGGATGGTCTTCAGGAATAGGACTGGTTTGCGGTTCCCCATAAATAGCAGCAGTTGAAGAGAAAACAAACTTTTTTACATCTGCTTTGAGCATCGCTTCCAATAATGTTAGTGTGCCAAGTACATTATTGTGGTAATACTTTTGGGGATCTTTAACTGATTCGCCGACAAAAATATATGCAGCAAAGTGCATCACTGCTGCAATGTTGTGAGTAGCAAAAATTTTATCTAATAAGGAGCGATCGCTCGTATCCCCAACAATCATTTCTACTTTTAGGACATTTTCTACAATGTCCCGATGTCCGTAGACAAGGTTATCCAAAATCACTACATCATAACCTGCATTTTGTAAAGCTTGTACTGCATGGGAACCTATATATCCTGCTCCCCCACTGACTAAAATAGTTTGCTTAGTTTGTGACACTTTTTGAGTTTCCTTTTAACTATTAATTTAGTAGTTCCCCTAAAATTAGTCTAGGTAGGTACAAAAAATAAATTTTTACTTCTACCTTTAGTCATCTGTTTATTTGTTGATAATGTGAGGGTCTTGCTCACAACTGGAGCTACCCAAAAATTGAATCTTGACAGGCCACTATAACTATTCTGATTCCTTTTTATAACTATACAGCAGAAGATTTCCAATCCCCAACAAGAGATTGGAATGAGAGAAAACTACCATGAATCTGGAAACTTTTGTGTTATGCTTCTAAGGCAAAATGTTTTTCAATGACTTTAGGAATTTCTGCCGAACTAATCCGACTGTATTTAGCTTTGTTCGGCATAATTACCAGATTTGGTCCTGCTTTGCACTTTTTCAGGCATCCGGTTTTCTTGATTGTCACCTGGTCTTGTAAACCCCTATCGCTAAGTGCTTCAGATAATGCTTGACAAACTTTGCCTGCACCTCGTTTTTGACAATCAGATTTTTGACATACCAAAATCTGAGCTTTTTTACCAGCAGATTTAGAATTAGCTCCAGTTACTTTTTGAGATTTACTACAAATATGTTCAGTTTCTTCTGGCAATCTTAGCTCTATAAGTGGGCTAGATGAATTATCAACTAACTGGACAGTATGATTTTGGCATGGTGTTGTTGAATTATTGCTAAAGTCTGGCACAATTTTAAAAGCTTTCAATTCTTCCTCGCCAGTTTTGTGACAGACTGTCATTTCACCAGTCATTTTCACCGCTAAACCTGGTACTAATACCGATGAAAAATTCCGTCGTAAAGGCTTGGCTACTTTGACAACATAATTATTGCCTGCTGCTGTCTCTACATGAACATATTTCACTTTATAGCCATCTTTGATGGTCACTTCTTGAACTTTTCCTTCCAGGCTGAATTTTTTCTGATACTTCTTAAATTTAGACATTGTTGGTTGGTTTTGCTTACTAATAGTTATCCGTGTAGCTTGGCATAGGTTGAATTACTTAGGTAAAAGTTTTGTATCTCTAACAGATAAATACATTACTTTTCCCTCTATCTAATTCATGGTATTAATTCAGGATATTAGCTAACCTCCCAACAACTTTGTAACAATTTTGCCAATTCCTGACGATGAGCTGTAAATTGTTTTAAGACACTTTCTAGTTGGGTAGCTTCATTTGTATTTTTTATATGTACTTGCAATGGCTTTTCTGCTTCACACCAACAATCAATCTCTAACTCTTGTAAGCGTCTATAGACTTGCCATCGGTCTACACAACTTACTTCTAAAATTTGACAGATATATGGCCTCTGGTTAAATGTACTCATTTTCTTAATAATTGCAATATTTTTTCACTAAATTTATTCATTAGCTGCGGTGTAGGTGCAGTATCTTTCTACCAGTAAGTCTTTATTTGTGAGTATACAATAAATAACAAATTTTCTTAATAATTTAACAAAAATCAGTTATTAACTCACAATATCTTTTATCTGTCAACCTGACTCAGGTTGACTATCCTATGAACTGTGGTAGACTTAAGACTATTAGCAATAAAAAAAGCTAGATAACTAGCATTAAACTAAATTAATTGACAGGGGCATACACTAAGATGACTACAGCAACTCCAGTACAAGTATTTGGTCAGGTGGGCGAGAACCCAATTGGATTAGAAAAAAGTGTTACTGAACCTATATGTGAGGGTATGAACATAGCTTTGGCCAGTTTCCAAGCTTTATACCTCCAATATGAGAAACATCATTTTGTTGTAGAAGGCTCTCAATTCTATCAACTACATGAGTTCTTTGAAGAAAGTTATGATGATGTCAGAAAGCATGTCCATGACTTAGCTGAACGCTTAAATGGTCTGGGTGGTGTTCCAGTTGCTAGTTTTGCTAAGTTAGCTGAAATGTGCTGCTTTAAGCCTGAAGACGATGGAACTTTTAACTCTCGCACTATGGTCGAACATGACCTAAAAGCAGAACAGGAAGTAATTAAATTACTACGCCGTCTTGCTGGACAAGCTGAAAGTTTAGGTGATCGTGCCACTCGCTATCTCTATGAGAAAATTTTACTCGAAACAGAGGAGCGGGCATATCATTTAGACCACTTCCTGGCTCCAGATACATTAGTAATATTGAACTAAATTAACTATTCATGTTGGCAATTTAACTTTCTGGAAAATTATCAACATATAATTCAGTAGCAGAGTAGATGCAACACCTGATTGTTTTGGAATATAATCGTTAAAACTAGCAAAAAGCCTGATTTTGCCTGTTAAACCTCCATGAGGAAGAAAATCAAGAATATATGTTGTTGACAGACAGAGAGATATACCTACCCTCTCTGTCAAATTTTTTTTGCTAGATGAGTAGCTACTAAATAAAGTATAACCCTGTTGCAAAAATTTAGCAACTATTCTAAAGAAAAAATAATTTTTGTAAAATAGGTTACTGAATTTGTTGATTTATCAATTGGAATGAGGTAAAGAGAAAAATTTACTGTCAATTTCAGCAAAACATTAATTGACCAGTAAATCCAATACTTTGCTTGCTGGGACTCTTTAAATGAGTTGGCCAGCTAAAAGCTTTTTTTCCTCCTTCCTGTCCTCTGCTTTCTACGGCAGAAAAATTTATCTATAGTTGGCGGACAACAAGAGCATCTACCATGAGAATGGCCTATACTATCAAGACAACATAAAACTTCTCCTGGTTGTCTATCAGAGGTTTCGTACATAGAATTGTTGGAAGGTGCTTTAGCATTGGTAATAGCTTCAGCCATCAATTCAATGGAACAGATTATATTAGTTTAGTAATAGTGGAGTTTGACGATTTAGTAATTGAGTCTGAAAACTTTGGTACTACTATTAGGCTTAATGATGAGATCAATGGTAATTTAGAAATTGTTTTACCAGGAGTAGATGCAGCCAATATCACTGCTGAGGATTTTCTTGTTTAGTGCAAGCAAAAAGTTGCAGTTTCTAGCAGCAGCAAAAATCTAGAAGTTTCTTTGATACTTGAGTTATTCTATGTTTAAATAGTCCTGTCAATCGAGTTTTAGGGAGGTTCTGTGGACACTCCCTATTTCTTTTGCTGTTTATTTATTTAGTGATTCCTATTGCTTCGGACTAACAAGAAACCTGGTTTGTGGGAGGTCAATGTTAGTATTGTAGGGCATTTGATACAAACGCGGTTTCTCTGCTTTACCTCCTAGAGACGTTGCATAACAAAAATGCGTTTTCCGTTTAAGATCGATATTTCAATGCTTTCAAGGGATTCATTTGTTAACAATACATCAATCCCAAAAAGTTGTTAGTAGCCGTGTAAAAATAACTTGAACAGTTTTTTTGATGGAAGCTATATTTCACAATTTATCCCAGACAAAATTTGTATAACTTATTCTTACATGGCTCCTTAATCTCACTGAAGAACGGAGTTTGATTTTAGAGTTTTTACCCTCTTCTTGTCAAAAATATTATCTGTGATGCGCAATCGCACGCGATAGTCCTCCGGACGGTGCGGAGCACCATCGCAATACCTGAATCCGATTGATGCTATCAACGGGAGTGTAGTAGTTGCTTCTGTGTTTTCTGCTGCCAACACAATTCCCTGGTTCACCAACAATACTCGTGCCGCTGATTTTTTTTATGTTCTATAGATCACGGAGTGAGAATAAGCCCATAACCATTGTTGGATAATAGTTTTGACGATTAAACTTCTGTGGAAAATATGGATTTTGTGTTCATAATAATGGCTTTGTTCCATGAAAGTGGCGATATAGCTGCCGCTAGGCTCCGCCAACGCAAAAATCCCCCTATTTCTTCAATTAAAGACACTTTTTTTAATAGTGAATAATCAGGATATTGTCAGCTTTATGATCTCACCTGCAGTCACCAAACACCATAAATAATTCTAATTAATTAAATAGATGAATTTTTTGTAACTTGTTATAATTCAATTCGAAGTGCGGAATGTGGGTTAGTTGATATTACAGTAGTTTTTATATCGGTATGGTAGAGGCAAATAGCCATTCGCCCCTACCCATTGTATGACAATGTAGTTCATCAATTTGAAAAGCGCTTTCATTAATGGATAATTGATCATTGATAATTACCTCTCCCTAAAAGGGAGAGGATTGACACTAATCAGGAAAAGATTTATTTTTTTCCCCTTGAAAGGGAAGGCTTCAAGGCGTGAATTATTTAATTATTTAATTGCTTAATTATTAATAACTGGACAGTACAAAGTTCTTAGTGGAAAAAACGGCCTTGGTGAATTAAGGTATGATTTGAGAAAGGAGTGATCGCTGTGAATATCTATAGAACCCCTAAGTGGTATCTTCTAAGGAAAAGGAACAATCAGTTAGAGTGTTTTCCCCAGAGCGATTGTGCTCTTATCATCAACAACAGTTGGGTAAATGCCAGCCATCTAGCAGCTTGACAGAATTTGAATAGGTCTTAATTGAAACATCCCATACCATGAACATACATTTTTCAGCATTCATCTCCAGAGTCGATCACTATAATCTCCATGAGTTTCATCACAATCAATAAATTGACCATCACATTCTACACAAATTATAGTTTTGCTTTTCTTTCTTTTGGCCATTTTTATAATGTGAGTTGATTGACCCATGTGGACATTCCATAATTTTTCTGCCTAATTAGCGTTAGCGAAGCCTAGCGGCAGCTATATCGCTCCTTTCTCAAATCATACCTTAATTCACCAACGCCTGCAAGCATTATGGTCATAAAAAAAAGCAATTCTAATAACAATCAATTTGAATTTGGTTAAATCCTCTGCTATTTAATTTAAGTTCAGTACCTAACTGTCTAAGCAACCCATGACATGAATAGATTGTAATAAATTGTTACAATAAATAATATGAACCCTAACTTATATAAATACTATGGAACTAACTTGGTTAGACAGTAATTCCTGGCTAATTGAAATTGGAGGCAAACGACTTCTTATAGATCCTTGGCTCGTTGGCCCGCTGGTTTTTGGTAATCTACCTTGGTTATTTAAAGGAGAACGACATACTCCCCCTGCCATTCCAGAAAATCTAGACCTCATTGTATTGTCTCAAGGACTAGAAGACCATGCTCACCCAGAGACACTTAAGCAACTAGACAAAAATATTCATGTTATTGCTTCTCCTACTGCGGCAAAAGTAGCACAAGAGTTTGGTTATTCTCAGGTAATCACACTTGGTCATGGTGACACCTATTCTTTTGACAATAGTGTTGAAATTAGAGCAGTTCCCGGTTCACTCGTAGGCCCAACCTTAGTAGAAAATGGTTATATTATTAAAGACCTAACCACTGGCAATTCAATATACTATGAACCTCACGGGAACCATTCTGAAGAAATCAAAGAATTTGCTCCTATAGATGTTGTCATTTCCCCAATTATCAATTTGAATTTGCCCTTAGTGGGGCCAATAATTAAAGGGAATGAAAGTGCTTTACAGGTAGCTCAATGGTTGCAACCTCAAGTTATGCTTCCTACAGCAGCAGGAGGTGATGTAGATTTTCAAGGATTACTAATATCTTTTCTCAAAGCTGAAGGAAGTGTTGAAGAAATAAAATCCCTATTAGCTAAAAAGAATCTGGCAACAAAAGTTATAGAGCCTCAGCCTGGAAAAAGTTTTGAAATACAATTAGAGCAGCGATCAGTAACTTATTAATTCGATCAAAAAATAAGGTCTCCAGCCTCCCCCTTTTAAGGCGATGATATCAAATCCGGTATCATTGCTGTAATTAGATAAAGATGGGGAATGTGGGGAGATCAGCTTCATATTTGGCAATGGCGCTCGTGAAGATAACATTTTTTTATACTAAATTAAGCAGATTTGATATAAAAAGAAAGTTCTAGTTTTCAAGTCTCCTAATTCAGTGGTTAGTAATGATAATTAAAATGACAGAGGTGATTTCCTATCCTAATTATCAATAAAATCCTTTTTTTGACAATCATTTAATTATTGTGTATGATTATCAATAATTATATTTTTTTGATAAAATACCGTGCCTCTTTATACACCATCTTCATTTAAAGCAGAACTAAATGAAAAAGGTTGGCGAATGACTCCCCAACGGGAGACAATTTTGCACATCTTTCAAAATCTGCCCAAAGGCAATCATCTAAGTGCCGAAGACCTTTATAATATGCTACAGAATAGGGGTGAAAGAATTAGTCTATCTACCATTTATAGAACCTTAAAGTTAATGGCGAGGATGGGAATTCTACGAGAACTAGAGCTAGCAGAAGGACATAAGCATTATGAAATAAATCAGCCTTATCCTCATCATCACCATCATCTTGTTTGCGTACAATGTAATAAAACTGTTGAATTTAAGAACGATTCTATTTTAAAAATTGGTCTCAAGCAGGCTGAAAAATCAGGATTACATCTCTTAGATTGTCAGTTAACTATTCATACAATTTGTTATGAAGCTTTAAGAAAAGGATGGCCTTCCCTCGTATCTTCTGAGTGGTCTTGCCCCAGGGCGCTTGTCGATTCAGAAAAGAGTGAATAGATAAAATTTGCTAAACAAAAAATATCCCCACTTTTATCCCCACTTTAATTTTAAAATAGAGGTGGGGTTAAGCTTGAAGTAGTTAATCTCCAATATCTTTTGTACTAATTCCATAGCGTAGTTGAGCTTTTGCAACTGCTGCCCTTGTTTCTGAATTATAAACTCCATTCAATGGACCAAAATACATTCCTTGTAAGCGAAGTCGATTTTGAAGTTCCAACACTTGTTTTTGGCTACGAATATAACTAACTTCTTGCCCAGAAGTATTTTGGGTGACAATCAAAGGATGTCTTAACGCTTCTAATGTATTTCTTCGAGCTACCCCAGTAGCAACAAATCCCACATCTTGCTGAAAGCGTCTGACCGCAAATTCTGTTCCTGCTCCAAAAAAGCCATCAATTACCCCTGGATAATAACCCAATCTTGTTAACAAAATCTGGAGTTGTTTTACAGCCAAACCTTGATCGCCTCGTTGCAGCACACGTAAGTTTGAGTATTGCCTAGTAGTATAATTGACTCTGGAATTAGATACCGGACCTGGAGGTAAAACTTGATTAGGATTAAATAGAAATGCTTGGGTTGTTGGTCCTACTATACCTGTAGGAGTAATTCTATTTCTCCTTTGAAAATCAATTACTGCTATTTCTGTACTTCGATCAAAATAATTAGTTATTCGTCCCTGATAATAACCTAAATTTTGTAAACGTTGTTGTAATTTCCCAATCTCAGGACCTGTGTTTCCTCGTCGCAGAAATACTCTCTCCACAGGAACAGACTTAGTACCAAATAGAAAGTCTCTAGTGGTTATCCCTACCTGACCCGTAGGTGTAATTCCATGAACACTTTGAAATCTAATTACAGCAGTTCTGGTATTTTGGTCATAAATACTATTGATTGGACCTCTGTAAAAGCCTAGTTCTTTTAACTGTCTTTGAATAATTGCGACTTGAGGACTAATTTCTCCAAAAGATAATACTTTTGTGGGAGAATTTAATAACAAGCTATTACTTTGGCTAGTTCTTCTACCGCCAAATAGTAATGACCAGGTGGTAGGTTCAATTTCACCACTAGGTGTAATACCATTGTCTTCCTGGAACCGTATGACAGCTCTTTCTGTTGCAGGGCCATAATAGCCAGTGAGGTTAGCATTAAAATAGCCTAGCTCTCTAAGTTTTCTTTGAACTGCTGCTACTGTTGCAGCGTTGTCTCCACGCCTTAGATATACTGCACTATTAGGAGAAAGAATTGCATTACTTTCTGGTCCAGAGCCAGAAAAAAAAGAGTTTCTTGTCAGTTGTGCTTGAGCTACTATATTCTCCTGAGTTTGGCTCAGATTAAAATAACTATTTGTTTCAGGAGCAGAAATTTCCGACACCTGAGCAAAACTAGTATTAACCAGAATAGAATTAATTATTACTAATGATAAAAAGTTTATATAAGCGAAGCTAGAAAGTTTTTTCCAGTTAAGTCCTTCAATCAGTTTGAAATCCTTAATTTCTTCACTAACGAGAAAAAATTCTAAGTATGCAAGGGATTCCATAAATTTTTCTGTTCCTGGGAGACTCTAAGTTCTTATATTAACAAGTTAAATTTAATTTTAGTATTCAGATTTTAGTATTCAGATTGTTGGATGATTTTTTCTGACTACAATTAAGTCTATTTATAACTGTTTTAGTATTTAAAATACAGCAAGATTGAAAATATATGCTTAGTTATTATTTCCTGCCAAATACAGAGCTAACAACCCTCAACTATTACCTGTTAGCAATTAAAAAAATTATTTTTGAAGGTAAGGATTCAGAGTTGAAAAATTGAGCGACAATTCAAAATTATTTTAAAAGCAAATTAGCTAATCTTCCTCATTGATTACTTGGGGCTTTTTTACATACCTAAAAGCTGTTGGCGAAGCATTCAGCAATAAAAGCTAACCACTAATACCTGAATGCTTACTATAATTATTGCTCAGTTACACAACTCTGGATTTTAGTTTAACTAAAAGTTTGATAGAAAAAGCTAGATTAGAGAAGCTTATTAAATATCCCTAGGTATTCTCCTATACTTAACTCTAAGGATAGACTCTGATAATATATTGGTTGATTTGATTGATTATTAAATAGGTAAATGGTAATTATCAAAAATTTGAGAAACAAAAGTTTTGGATTTCAGGGAATAATTTAACTGTTAATCGATAACAGAGAAAGGGGTAGAGAAAAACGACTGTACCTCATTAATTTAAAAACTAAATCCTATTGTATCAAATTCTCAGTACAATAATGTTATTGTAGAACATCTATCAGGTTAATTTAATTTATTTTTATCTCTAACCATATATTTTCAATCATTTTGTTGCACGACACAACTCAAGATTTAAACTAAACCGGCGCGATCGCAAATTAAAACTACAATACCAGCAAAAATAGTAATTCCCAGAGCAGTTATAGGATTTTGGCCTTGATTAACAGCAAAAGAAGTAGCAACACCAGCTCCTAAAGCAGCAGTAATAGCTACAACTAATGGGTCACGGTTAGAACGATTTTTATACATTTTTAAACTAGGATATTTTTCTGAAACAATTTATCTCAACGTTGTTTTAAGACTTACTCTCTATCGGTAGAAACTCCCCATATTGAGGTGACTTAATACCTCCATTTTTCTGCTATGGGCAACATCAGGAGGATGTCAAAACTAACAACGTTGTATAAACCTATCACTGAAATAATGATTAAAGTAGCAACTATTATGGTTTTGTAATTAAGATTTAGATAAATCTAAATTTCTTAACAAATAATATCTTGGCCTAATTCATAGTTATAGCTTGCTGATTAAATTTAAAAAACTTACACAGTCAGGATTTAAGGCATTATTAATCAGAAACTGTCTCCTCTTTTTAGCTAAAATGTACCCAAAATTAGGTATCTATTCCCATACGCTATATACACAAAGAGATATTCAAAAAAGCTTGATTCAATCAATTATCATCTTTTAGCAAGTCTGGACGACGAGATTTTGTTCTTTGAATTTGTTGTTCATAACGCCATCTTGCTATTTCAGCATGATGTCCAGAAAGCAAAACTTCTGGAACCTTCCAACCACGAAAATTAGCAGGTCGAGTGTAATGAGGATAATCAAGTAATTCAGATTCAAAACTTTCATTAGCTAATGATTCAGCCTTTCCTACTGTTCCCGGAAGTAACCTGACTACCCCATTAATTAAAGCTAAAGCTGGTATCTCTCCACTTGTAAGGACAAAATCTCCTAGGGATACTTCTTTAGTAACTAAATATTCTACTCTTTGATCAATACCCTCATAATGACCACAAATTAGAATAAGTTGGTCATATTCTGTAGCGTACTGTCGGAACATTCCTTGGTGCATTCTTTCTCCCTGGGGAGTTAAGAGAATCACCTCTCGTTTTGACAGGGTTGGCAATGATTCTACAGCAGCAAATATAGGTTCTGGTTTTAAAACCATTCCCACACCTCCACCATAAGACTCATCATCAACTTTTTTATATTTGTCTGTGGTATAATCGCGGGGGTTCACTAGATTAACCTGGGCAATATTTTTGTCAAGGGCCTTCCCCAGTAAACCTAAATTTAGAGGTGTTGTAAAAAAGTCTGGAAATAGGGTAATAACATCAAATCGCACGGCGCTTATAGTAATACTATTCAACTATGGTTTCCTGAGAAATATAGAATTATAAATTGTTGAGATTAATTTTTTAGACTATCCTTTCAGGACTACTGTTAATTTCTAAAGAAACATTTATGCAGGTAAGTAAAAAAATAACAAAAGTTAGTTCTTTTGCCGAAGCATACTTAAGTTAATTTTTTTGAAAAACTAGGCTATCAAACTTTTGGTAAAGTTGATTATTCAATTTATGAAAGTAGCGCTTTGATCGTATTAGACATACTGAATATTGAATATTTAGAGAAAATTAAATCACCTTTTAAATCTTTAGCATAGAAACTTATGATGATTTTAGAGGGATTTAGACAATAGTCTGAACTAAATGAAAGATTTTAGATAATTTCTATCCTTTTCATTATGTTTATCTGTGGTATAATCACGAGGGTTAACTAGATTAACTTTAGCAATCTCTTGATAGAGAGCTTTTCCTAGCAAAACTGAACTTAAAGGTGTTGTAAAAAAGTCTGGAAACAGGGTGATAGTATCAAATTGCTTTGTTATAGTGATATGGGTACTTGCAAGGTTATAAGATAATCTACTATTATAACACATTATTGAAATTATAGAAATATATAGTGTACCTGCTGTCCAAGAATAACAAGATGATGCAGTTAGAGTCTCAAGCCTCAGAACTAGATACATTACGTCCGACAAAAACAACTATTATGGTCATCGGAGGAGCCGAAGATAAAGTTCATGGAAAAGAGATTCTACAAACTTTTTTTAATCGTGCAGGGGGAGTAAATGCCAAACTAGCAGTTATTCCTTCAGCTTCGAGAGAACCAGCAGCTCAAGGAGATAGATACCGTAGGGTGTTTGAAGATATGGGCGCTGTTGATATTAAAATATTTGATATCCGAGAAAGGTATCAGGGAGAAGACCCTCTCTGGTTAGAGAAATTGGAAGACTGCACCGGAGTATTTATGACTGGTGGAGACCAACTACGTCTTTGCGCCCTACTTGCTGAGACTCCTTTGATGGACAACATCAGAACTAAAGCTTTAGAAGGAAAAATAGCACTGGCCGGAACAAGTGCAGGAGCAGCAGTCATGGGCTATCACATGATAGCAGGTGGTGGTAGTGGCTCATCACCAAATAGATCTTTAGTCGATATGACAAATGGTTTGGCCATCTTGCCAGAGCTGATAGTAGACCAACACTTTCATAACCGGAATCGGATGGCCCGTTTATTAAGCGCGATCGCCACCAATCCAGATAAAGTTGGTATAGGGATAGACGAAGATACCTGCGCATTGTTTGAAGGAGACGGTCAAATTCAGGTCATGGGTAAAGGCACAGTCACAATTATAGATCCGGTAGAAATGTCCTATACAAATTCTGCCAAAGTAGGGGTAGAAGAGCCTTTGAGTTTGTCGAATCTCAGATTACATATAATGTGCCATGGTGATGGTTACGATCTCCATTCCCATACGATGAAACCTGGGCTTTCTGAAACAATAATGCCTCTAGACTCATAGAATTTCTGATAATTTATCAGTTCTTGAGAAGTTTGTTTTTGTAGATGAGTAACTTACCTAATTGGCAGATATAAACCATAACTATACTGAAAACTATATATATTTTGTAGCAAATAAAGTAATAGATAGCCCAAATTCTTCTACCATCACAGGATTATCAAAAAAACTGATAAATCGATCAGATATTTTTAAGACAGTTTAGCAAATATTCTGAGCAGAAATTAAAAATAAAAATACCATTGCTTTTCTGATTCTAAGCATCACCTTCAAATCCTCCTATGAAAATCCTCAAACTCCAGACATTACGCGGTCCAAACTACTGGAGCATTCGCCGCCATAAACTGGTGGTTATGCGTCTAGACTTAGAAGACCTATACGAAAAATATACATCTGACATTCGTGGTTTCTACAAAGGATTAACCGAAGTTCTACCAAGTCTGGTAGACCATTACTGTTCCCCAGGAGTCAAAGGTGGTTTCCTTAGTCGTGTGGAAAAAGGAACATTGATGGGCCATGTAATCGAACACGTTGCCCTAGAATTTCAACAGCTAGCAGGAATGCCAGTTGGTTTTGGTCGGACGAGGGAAACATCTACTCCAGGAATATTTCAGGTAGTAATAGAATACCAAAATGAACAAGCAGGTCGTTATGCAGCACGAGCAGCAGTAAGACTCTGCCAAAGTATTGTTGAGACAGGTACATATCCTCCAACAGAATTAGAGCAAGATTTAGAAGACCTCAAAGAATTCAAAAGTCAAGCATCTTTAGGTCCAAGTACAGAAGCTATTGTCAAAGAAGCAGAAGCAAGAGGTATTCCTTGGACTCAACTATCTGCTCGGTTTATGATTCAGTTTGGTTACGGGGTCAATCAAAAAAAAATTCAGGCAACTCTCAGTAACCAAACAGGAATTCTTGGAGTAGAACTTGCTTGTGACAAAGAAGGCACAAAAAAAATTCTCAAAGATGCGGGAATACCAGTACCTCGTGGAACAGTTACTCGCTACTTTGATGAACTTCAAGATGCCATTGAAGATGTAGGAGGCTATCCTATTGTAATTAAGCCTCTAGATGGAAATCATGGTCGTGGTATTACCATAGATGTGAGAAATTGGCAAGAGGCAGAAGAAGCTTATGATTTAGCCAGCAACGCTTCTAAAACAAAAAGTGTAATTGTGGAACGTTACTACACAGGCAAAGACCACCGAGTGTTAGTAATAAATGGCAAAGTTGTAGCTGTGGCGGAACGAGTTCCAGCTCATGTGGTGGGAGACGCTAAGTCCACAGTATCAGAACTAATAGAAGAGACTAATAGAGATCCCCAAAGAGGAGATGGACATGATAACGTCCTAACTAGAATTACGGTAGATAAATCTGCCCTTTCTATCCTAGCAAGACAAGGATACAGCATAGATTCAATACCGAGAAAAGGAGAAATTTGCTTTTTAAGAGCAACAGCTAACCTCAGCACTGGAGGTATAGCAGTAGACTGTACTGATGAAATACACCCGGAAAATGTTTGGTCATTATCCAGAGCTGCTAAGATAATTGGTCTAGATATTGCAGGTATAGATGTAGTTACTGAAGATATTTCTAAACCACTACGAGAAGTAGATGGAGTAATAGTAGAAGTTAATGCTGCTCCTGGTTTTAGGATGCACGTTGCTCCTAGTCGGGGTTTGCCAAGAAATGTGGCAGGAGCTGTCATGGATATGTTATTTCCCGGAGCAAAAAATGGTCGAATACCAATATTGAGTGTTACTGGTACTAATGGTAAGACTACTACTACCCGACTATTAGCTCATATGATGAAGCAGACAGGTCAAGTAGTTGGTTATACCACTACTGATGGTACTTATATTGGTGAGTATTTGGCTGAAGCTGGAGATAATACAGGTCCTCACAGTGCCCATTTAATTCTTTCAGACCCAACAGTAGAAGTTGCTGTGTTAGAAACGGCACGGGGCGGTATTTTGCGTTCTGGTTTAGGTTTTTCTAACTGTGAAGTGGGAATAGTATTAAACGTAGCTGCTGACCACTTGGGTATTGGAGATATAGATACCGTGGAACAATTAGCTCAACTAAAAAGTGTAGTAGCTGAGTCGGTAATGCCTAAAGGATATGCAATTTTGAATGCTGAAGATCCATTAGTGGCAGCAATGGCAGAGAAAGTCAAAGGTCAAGTTGCTTATTTCTCAATGGACCCAAATAACGAACTTTTAGTCAAACATACAGAAGCAGGGGGTCTGGCAGCAGTTTATGAGAATGGATATATTTCAATTTTGAAAGGTGATTGGACTTTAAGAATTGAAAAAGCAGTTAATGTGCCAATTACAATGGCTGGTAAAGCTCCATTTATGATTGCTAATGCTCTGGCAGCTTGTTTGGCCGTCTTTGCTCAAGGAGTAAAAATAGAACATATTCGGGAAGGTTTGTCAACCTTTGTAGCTTCAGTGGATCAAACTCCAGGCCGGATGAATATGTTTAATATGGGTAGTTATCATGCTTTAGTAGATTATGCTCATAATCCTGCTAGTTATGAAGCATTAGGTGGATTTGTCAGAAATTGGCCTGGTAAACGGATCGGTGTAGTTGGTGGACCTGGCGATCGCCGTGATGAAGATTTTGTTTCTCTTGGAGAACTAGCAGCAGATATCTTTGATGAGATTATTATCAAAGAAGATGATGATACTAGGGGACGACCAAGAGGGAATGCTGCGGAACTTATTTATCAAGGTGTTGAGCAATTCTTGAGTAAAGGAAAAGATTCTGAGTCAAAAGCTATTTATGAATCAATTCTAGACGAGACAACTGCTATTAATACTGCTTTAGATAGAGCGCCCGCTGATGGTTTAGTAGTGATTTTACCGGAAAGTGTGAGTCGAGCTATCAGTTTAATAGAAGCTCGTAACCCAGTTAAGGATCTTGAATTACCTGAAAGTAGTTTAAAATCTCCTAACTCAGCAGAAGAGTTAAAAACTTCAATTGCACATTAAGTTAGATATTTCAAAGTTATACTAAAAAAGGGGTTGAGATTTTCAACCCCTCTTATATTATTAAGCATTAGTATTTCAAAGCTGATATTCCAGTTTTCTAATTTAACTGAATCGCAGCTAACTTGATTACATCAAACCGAGTTGGGAAAGAATACCTTGACCTGTCAAGAGTTCAGTAGCTATACCAACTACAAAACCCAACATTGCCAAGCGACCATTCCAAGTCTCTGCAAATTTGGTAAAACCTGCTTTTTGATCTTGAGTTTCCATGATGACTAACCTCTAATTAGCGTAGTTAAATTATTGTAAATAGAACGGAAAAGTTCTTAAGAAATCAGAATTAGTTACATTAAGCCAAGTTGGGAAAGAATGCCTTGACCTGTTAATAATTCTGTACCGATACCGATAACAAAACCCAGCATTGCCAGGCGACCATTCCAAGTTTCTGCAAAGTCAGTAAAACCTAACTTTTTATCTTGATTTTCCATCGTCATAAACCTCCAATAGTTGCTGTTTAATACAAATGAGAAAAAATGTCAAAAAAATTACATTAAGCCGAGTTGAGAAAGGATACCTTGACCTGTTAATAGTTCTGTACCAATACCGATAACAAAACCCAGCATTGCCAAGCGACCATTCCAAGTTTCTGCAAAGTCAGTAAAACCTAACTTTTTATCTTGATTTTCCATCGTCATAAACCTCCAATAGTTGCTTTTGAGTGTAAATAATAAAAAATGTCAGAAAAATTACATCAAGCCGAGTTGAGAAAGAATGCTTTGACCTGTAAGGTATTCAGTAGCAACACCGATAACAAAACCTAACATTGCCAAGCGACCATTCCAAGTTTCTGCAAATTTGGTAAAACCTGCTTTTTGCTCTTGAGTTTCCATATCAATAAAGCTCCAAAAGTTGTAGTTAAGTGCAAATAAAGACGATAGAAAAATGTGGGAAAAATTACATCAAACCGAGTTGAGAAAGAATGCTTTGACCTGTGAGGTATTCAGTAGCTATACCAATCACAAAACCCAACATTGCCAAGCGACCATTCCAAGTTTCTGCAAAGTCAGTAAAACCTAACTTTTTATCTTGATTTTCCATAACTCTTATCCTTGTTTTATTTCAACCTTATGTAATATAACTTAACTTAAAAATTTAAAGTTGTCAACATTACTTAATATTTTTTTTAATATTTTGGGTAGGCCAAATAGTTAATAGAAAAATTTAAAAAAAATTACATCAAACCGAGTTGAGAAAGGATACCTTGACCAGTCAAGAGTTCAGTTGAGATGCCAATCAGAAAACCTAACATTGCCAAGCGACCATTCCAAGTTTCTGCAAAGTCAGTAAAACCTAATGTTTTATCTTGATTTTTCCATATCATTATCCTTGTTTTATTTCAACTTTATGTAATATAACTTAACTTAAAACATTAAAGTTGTCAACATTATTTAATATTTTGATTAGGCCAAATAGTTAGAGGATGGACTAAACAGGTGTAAACTAACTACAGAACGATTCTTAAACTAAGATATGCCTCTAACTGATTATTAATTGTTGGACAGTTGTATAAGATTTTCAAATAGATACTAGGAATGGCCTTAGTTAAGAAGAGTAGAAAATTTGAGTAGGAATATAGAAATAGATATGGAAGGTTGTACAGTTACGGATCTGAAGATTGACAGCAAAAAAAACTGTTATGTCCTTGATGCTGAAGCTATGCGGAAAATTCAGGAAGAAACAGCAGTTTCGACAAAATTAGAACCTGGAATCTATGTAATTAGAATCCGCAGTGGTTCTTTTGGATACCAAAATGACGGTAATAAAATTGATGAACCTATTGTCATGTTGTGGATTTATGGTGGTAAGTTTATCAATAAAAAAACTAACTTGGAAGTGGAGGCTACTTGGTCAACTTTAAATGGTGATGACGATACATTAACTTTAGAAGTGCTACAAACAACAAATATTTGTGCATTTTTCTTTGATAGTTACATTGAAGATAATGAAGGAGAATTGACAATCTCTATAGTTAAAATGTGAATCATTTATTTTCTAAACTAAGGATTATAAATTTCAAAAAATTATTACTTTACTTCCATTTTAGTCATAACTAATCAAGAGTATATTTCATCAAAATCTATCTATTTACATTGAAAAAGCTCTCAGTAAAAAGCAAACTGAGAGTGTTATTTCAGTTATCAGTTATCAGTTATCAGTTATCAGTTAAATATTTTCAGGTATAGCGCTTTGCTCCGGCAACAGGCACTATTGCTACCGGCACTATTAGGGAATAAATTGCCGATAATATAAGACTTTTAGCTATTTAGCCCCTCCTGCAATTTGTAAATATACCAGCGCTCATTGCTATACATTTTTGTGTTCTTAACAGTACATATATATATCTGTATAGTGTCTCTGGGTAAGTCCTGATTTTTTCGAGTTTGACTGCGGAAAACCAAGTAAGAATTTAACTTATGACTTCGTTATCAGAGGGTTGTTTACCCATACCCCGTGAGAAAAATAACTTCTGACTTCTGACTTCTGACTCCGTTAACCCCTTGAAAAAGGAGGCTTTAGACCTTATTTGCTGGTAATTACAAAAATTATTCATAAGGAATTTAGCCTTCAGTTGGAAAAAATTTAACTGTCAATTAATTAGTAAAAAACTAATAGCTTATAGGGAAGTTAGATTCAAGCTGAAGGCTAATTGTTCAAGGTTAATTTAACCATATTTTGTCCTTCCTATAAATCAGATAAAAATGTCTTCATCTAGCAAAAAGTTATTTCAAATATCAGTAGTATTGTTAACCTTAACTGCTACTCCCAAGCCCTTAGAAGCTGCTAATTTATCTTTTTTAAGCAATACTATCCTAGCTCAATCAGTCAACTCAGATACTACTTACCCACTACCTGAATCCCTGCCAAGTGGCACAAAAATAATATTGTCAGGCTCTAGTAGTATGACAGTTATTAATCAAGCACTAAAACAACGTTACGAAGAAAAATATCCAGATACTCAAGTTGAACTGGTAACAGGTAATACAAATGGAGTATTAGAAGCCCTCCTAAAGGGAGAAACAAACTTAGTAGCTGTCGGGCGTCAATTAACTGCTCAGGAAAAAAACCAAGGATTAGTTGAAGTCCCCATTAACAGAAGCAAAATAGCGATTATAGTCGGTCCTGACAATCCATTTCAAGAAAATTTATCATTCGATCAATTTGCCAAAATATTTAGGGGAGAAATCACAAATTGGTCAGAAGTAGGAGGCCCAGAAGTACCTATTCGCTTTATCGATCGCCCAGATTTTAGCGATACCAGACAAGCTTTCCAAAACTACGACGTGTTTAAAAAAGGTATATTTCAGACCGGAGGTAACACGATTCAGTTATCTGAGGATGATACAGGAGCAGTCATCAAAGAATTAGGTGAAAATGGAATTGGCTATGCGATCGCTGACCAAGTGCTGAATCAGGAAAATGTTCGGGTTATTAAGATGCACACAATTCTGCCGGATGATCCCCGCTACCCATACTCTCAACCTCGTACCTACGTTTATCAAAAAGATGCTGCTCCTCCAGAAGTTATAGCATTTCTTGGGTTAGTTACTTCTGAAAGTGGTCAAGCAGTTGTAGCAGCAGTAGACCAACAAAAGAAAACTGATACCTCAACTGCGGGAGGTTTAACAACTACATCCAGTCCAGATAATACAACTGAGGCAGAATTAAATCAACAGGATAAAAATGATGCTTCAACTGCGGGAGGTCTAGCAACTACATCCAATCCAGATAATACAACTGAGGCAGAATTAAATCAACAGGAAAAAACTGATGCCTCAACTGCTGGAGTTCTAACAACTTCATCCAGTCTAGACAATACAACTGAGGCAGAATTAAACCAGCAGGAGAAAAATGATGCCTCAACTGCGGGAGGTCTAACAACTCCATCCAGTCTAGACAATACAACTGAGGCAGAATTAAACCAGCAGGATAAAAATGATGCCTCAACTGCGGGAGGTCTAACAACTCCATCCAGTCCAGACAATACAACTGAGACAACACTGGTGCAAGCACCTGCTGGTGATACCAATCAAGAAACAGAAAAAAAAGGATTTCCCTGGTGGATCTTACTGTTATTAGGAATTCCTTTAATAGGAGCATTATTATGGGGACTGCTAAGAGGGCGTGGAGATGACTCAGTAGGAACAGGAGGAACTGCTGTGGCTCCTGGAACAACTACAGATTCAGACTCCCCCCCTGTAGGGAGAACTCCTGTTACTGGTGCTGGAGTTGCAGAAGGAACTGATGCACCAGCAACCCAAACCCCTCCTATAGAAGGAACTGATACACGAGCAACCCAAACCCCAGAAGGTGCAAATCAATTAGCCATTGATACTTCTGGCATGGGAGTAGCTCCCATAGCAGGAATAGCAGGAGTAGCAGGAATAGCAGGGTTAGTAGCAGCCTGGGCAAACCAAGAAAAAAATAGTCAAATAACTCTGACCCCTAATTATGGTCAAACAGCATTAGCAACTTGGTCAGTACCACAAGCAGACAAAGATGCAGCCAAGTCATACGGTGGTCAGCAATATCAAGTACGAGTCTACGATGTTACAGATATTGAGTCAGATTCACAAATACCTCTACCTCAGAGTGTGCAACAGCATGATATATTAGAATCAAGTACCCACAAGGAACTAGAGTCTCTAGAGAGTCAACGAGAATATCTGGTCGAAATAGGTTATGTCACAGATGATGGTGAGTGGCTAAAGTTAACTCGTTCTGAGCGAGTGCAAATATTAGGGGAAGAAGTAGAAGTAGATACTACTGTTAGGGTAACTGAAGCATCAGAAATATCTACAGTAACTCCAGAAACAGAGACAGAAACTTCTACTACTGAAATAACTTCACCAGATGTCAATGAAACAGACCAGGATAGTATAGTTACAGGTATTACCAGAATAGGAGGAATAGCAGGAGCAGCAGGTTTAGTAGAGACTTCAGAAGAAACAACAGAAGAAACTGCAGAAGTTCCTACCACTGACACAACTTCACCAGATGTCAATGAAACAGATGTTGGTATTATTGGCACAGGTATTGCCGGAATAGTAGGAGCAGGAATAGTAGGAGCAGGTTTAGTAGAGAGTTCAGAAGAAACAACAGAAGAAACTTCAGAAGCTATTACCACTGACACGACTCCAGAAGATGTCAATCAAACAGACATGGGTGGTATTGCTACAGGTATTGCGGGAATAGTAGGAGCAGCAATAGCAGGAGCAGGTTTAGTAGAGAGTTCAGAAGAAACAAAAGAAGAAACTCCAGAAACTCCTACCACTGATACAACTCCAGAAGATGTCAATCAAACAGACATGAGTGGTATTGCTACAGGTATTGCCGGAATATCTGGTTTAGTAGAGACTGCTGAAGTTACTACCACTGACACAACTCCAGAAGATACCAATGAAACAGACGTTGGTAGTATTGTTGGTGTTGCCGGAATAGCAGATTTAACCGGAATAGCAGGAGCAGGTTTAGTAGGAACGCCATCAGAAACAACAGAAAAAACAACAGAAGCTCCTACCACTGACACAACTCCAGAAGATACCAATGAAACAGACGTTGGTAGTATTGTTACTGGAATAGTAGGAGATGGAATAGCAGGAGCAGCAGGTTTAGTAGAGACTCCATCAGAAACAAAAGAAGAAACTGTAGAAGTTCCTACTACTGACACAACTCCATCAGAAACAACAGAAGAAACTGCAGAAGTTCCTACCACTGACACAACTCCAGAAGATGTCAATCAAACAGAGATGGGTGGTATTGCTACAGGTGTTGCGGGAATAGTAGGAGCAGGAATAGCAGGAGCAGGTTTAGTAGGAACGCCATCAGAAACAACAGAAGAAACTCCAGAAACTCCTACCACTGAGACAACTCCAGAAGATGTCAATGAAACAAACATGGGTGGCATTGTTACAGGTGTTGCGGGAATAGTAGGAGCAGGAATAGCAGGAGCAAGTTTAGTAGAGACTCCATCAGAAACAACAGAAGAAACTGTAGAAGTTCCTACCACTGAGACAACTCCAGAAGATGTCAATGAAACAAACATGGGTGGCATTGTTACAGGTGTTCCAGGAATAGCAGGTTTAGCAGGAATAGCAGGAGCAAGTTTAGTAGAGACTCCATCAGAAATAACAGAAGAAACTCCAGAAACTCCTACCACGGAAACAACTGCAGAAGATACCAATGAAACAGACGTTGGTGCTATTGGTACAGATGTTGCCGGAATAGCAGGTTTAGTAGAGACTCCATCAGAAACAACAGAAGAAACTCCAGAAACTCCCACCACAGAAACAACTGCAGAAGATACCAATGAAACAGACGTTGGTGCTATTGGTACAGGTATTGCCGGAATAGCAGGAGCAGGAATAGCTGCAATAGCAGGAGTAGCAGGAATAGCAGGGTTAGTAGCAGCCTGGGCAAACCAAGAAAAAAATAGTCAAATAACTCTCACTCATGGCCCTAGTCAAACAGCATCTGCAACTTGGTCAGTACCACAAGCAGACAAAGATGCAGCTAAATCATGCGGTGGTCAGCAATATCAACTGCGGGTTTATGATGTTACAGATATTGACCTAGATTCACAAACAGCTCACAGTGTCAAGTCTTATGATTCCGAAGAGTCGAATCAGCAGTGGCAAATAGGTAACTTACTGAGCGATCGCGAATATCAAGCAGAAATAGGTTATGTCACAGATGATGGTGAGTGGTTAAAATTAGCTCGTTCTCAGCGAGTGCTAATTCTAGAAGAATATGTCAGTAAAGAGACTAGGACAGCAACACAAAAAGGATTAGTCAGTGGAGCTACCACAAGATGGAAATTGATGTCATCTCCCAGTCAAGTTACTATTACTCCTGATGATGCAGAGAATATGATGGTGGCTTGGAAAGTTTCTCAAACTGCTCAAAATCAAGCTAAAGAACAAGGTGGAGAAGAATATCAGTTACGAGTTTATGATGTTACAGATATTGAACTAGATGCACAACCAGCCAGCAATGTACAAGCTTATGATTGTGATGAGTCTACTCAGAACCAAATAAAAGTCCATGTTGTGATGAGCGATCGCGAATATCAAGCCGAGATAGGTTATGTCACAGATGATGGTGAATGGTTAAAGTTGGCTCGTTCAAACCGACTGCGGATGCCACCATCTAATATGACTCAAGAGAAAAGTACACAGCTAGATGCAACTCATACGACACCAGTTATTCCAAAAGAAGCATTAAAATCCAGTTGGATTACTATAGTTCCCCGTACTAATGAAAGTGCTTATGCTTCTTGGGGAGTTGCTCAAACTGCTAAAGATGCAGCTAAACAACTAGGTGGACGGCAATACCAAGTGCGGATTTTGGATGTTACAGATATTGATCTAGAGTCACAAAAACCCCACAATATACAACAGTACAATTGTGAGGAGTCTAGCCATAAGAAGGAAATAAATATCAATATTGATAGTGTTGGCTATGTTGATTATGTTGCTGAGATTGGTTATGTTACTGATAATTTCCAGTGGTTGAAGATAGCTAGTTCTAGTCCGATGCGAATGCCGGTGTTTACTGACGTTGATTCTGTTGAAACAACAGAAACAATTTTGTCTCCTACAGCAACTACAACTATTGGCGCTGGTGCAATTTCTCAAGTATTAGACAGCAAACAGGAAATAACTAAACAGACAAGCAACATTACCCCTGGTGACTGTGAGATTCAGCATCTTGTTGTCCACAGTCGCAATAATTGCTATTTACTAAATGATGAACAAATGAGGGGAATTAAGGAAACAGCAGTTTCTCAAATCCTGGAGCCAGGAATTTATCTTCTGCGGATTAAGAGTGGTGGATTTGGCTATGGTTCTAATATTTGCCCATCTGGTGAGCCAGTTGTTTTACTATGGATTTGTGGCGGAAAAGTGAAGAATAAAAAGACGAAAATTCCAGTTGAGCAAACCTGGTCAACTTTGAATGGATACAATGAAACATTAACGTTAGAGGTTCTGGAAACGGCAACTCTTTATGGCTTATTTGTTGATACTTATCCTGATGATAATGAGGGAGAACTCACTATTTCTGTAGCTAGATTGTATAGCGCGTAGCGCTAGGGAATAGGGGATAGTGCAATAATTGTAGGTTGGGTTGAGGAACCCGAAACCCAACCAAAATAATGCTTTCCTACCTACATTTTTCCGATCCAATCAACTGATTTATCTTCTTTTCTATTCCTATTTCATCAATGATTCCTGCTACTAATCCTAAGTGGTCTAAATTACTTACTTCTACTGACATTCTATTAGCTTTTTTTTCTCACTTTTTTCTTGAGAATGATATTACCAAATGACAGTTCAAGATTTTTTTGATTAAGTCTAAATACTTACTCAAATTTTCTCGCTGTTACATACTACATTTTGTCTTGCGGAATGTGGGTTTTAAGCTTGACACGGTACTAGACTACTTTACTATTTTATATAAAATCCGGTTATACAATAATCGCACTCATTACTTCTTCAACTAAAATATGTTAACCATGAATACGAATTTAAAAATTTATGCTATTCCAATCCTTTCTTACTACTTAGTCCGTACGGACCTTGCATAACAAAAATGCGAACGTCCCTACCTCATTACTCATTACTCATTACTCCTCAGTAATACGATAACTAATTACCCGGATTCTATATTAGATGATTTCAAAGTCATCTGTAGTAAGAGTATCTTGAGCAAATGGAATTTCTAAAACTGCATACTGTTGTAGTGTGTTACTTGAGTCAACAAAGTAAAGATTGCCTGTATCTTCTTCATATACTATATTACTAACATTATTAAATTCTCCAATGTCTTGAACTATTTGTAAATCGACGGTACTACCAGAAATTATCGTATCATCTATCTGAATAATATCGCCTTGTGTAGTACCTTGGAAATTGGTAAGAGTATCAATATCTCCTGGAGCATTATCAAAGATGTAAACATCTGCGCCACTGCCACCATCAATGATGTCATTACCAATACCACCAATCAAGGTGTCTGCACCTCCACCTCCTAGGAGAGTATCGTCACCATTCCCACCTTGAAGGCAGTCCGCACCAATACCACCTTCTAAACAGTCATTACCAATACCACCAAATAAGGTATCATTGCCATCATCACCCAATAAATAATCATTATCAACTCCACCATCAAGAATATCATTTTCTTTTCCTCCTCGGAGAGTATCGCTACCCTCTTCGCCAAACAGGATATCATCTCCTTCGTTACCTTGGAGAAAGTCATTGGCATCACCACCTCTAAGGGTATCATTACCTAGATTGCCAAACAGGATATCATCTCCTTCGTTACCTTCAACGAAGTCATTATTTTTGCCACCGAATATAGTATCATTACCGAGTCTACCAGCGATGATATCAAGACCTTGGTTACCTTGAATATAATCATCTCCATCTCCTCCATCCACTGTATCATTGTCTTCATTACCATAAATTGTATCGTTGCCATTTCCACCAGAAAGGTTATCATTATTTTTTCCTCCATAAATAAGATCGTTACCATCTTCACCTGTAATGGTATCATCATCTCGGTTGCCGTGGAGTTCGTCGTTGCCACCACTGCCTCGGAGAATATCATTGCCATTTTCTCCTTTAAGAAAATCATCCCCTTGACTACCTATCATTGAGTCATCACCATCTCCTCCACAGATCGTATCATTACCGTCTAAACCAACGGCTACATCATTGAGAGAACCTAGTTGAATTCGATCGTTATTACTGGTGCCATTTAAGCGGTTTGGGCGATCGTTGAATCCTTCGATAATTACTGTGCCTGTGTTGGCATCAACTTGTGTATTTTGAGGTAAGGTAGGATTAATTATTATTTCTGACATGGTAATTTTTATTTTGTCGTTTATGTTGACTATTAGTAAGTTGTGAAAGAGTTGTTCACTACTTTGAGTATTTTTTGATAAAAATGGATAGTTGTGAATAGAAATTGGCAACAAATTGACAAAAAAAATACTACGCTTTTATGGTTTACTCTTCCTTGTTAGCGAGTTTATTTTGTTAATTTAGTTATTAAATAATAATTGCCTTACTTGACAATTTTTCTGTTGAATATTAAATAAGTGTTTCAACTATCTAGTTTTACTAATTTAAGTTTTTATATCAGGAAAATAACTAAAAAAATCTTAAACTTTATAATTTTATTTTTCTTGGCTTCGGACTATTATTTTCGATAATAGTTCCCGGAGCTTATATCTTTATTTATGTATAGAAAAAAGAACTTGTATAGATCGTATTTTTTTGCTAGTTTTCACTTAAGCAAAATCATTTATTTATTATTTAAAGCCAAAAGTCAAGAGTTTAGAGGTAAGACTAAAGGCGTATAGTGGGGGTTCTTAAATCATTTCCAATCTCAATTATTACATAAGTGTCTCTTGCCTCTTTCTTTTGCTGAAGGGAGTTGATAAATAATTTTAAAATAGAAAAAATTTGATTTATCTATCCAACTGTCATTTCAGCGATCACTATCTACTGCAATAAGGAGTTATATAATGTTCGGATGATCATTTATAATAAAGCCAGAATCATTACAGTAGAGGTATTTGAACTTTAGGGCCAAAACGATTGTGTTCGCAAACCCTAGATATAGACTAAACTATTAACTGTATATCCTGAATTTCTATTGTGGTACTACCAATACTGACTAACGAAGTATTTAGTGGCAATATAATTGGCGTAACTGTTTCAAATATGCTAAAACTATTATTTCCCGATGTTGGTTCTAAAGTAATTGGAGAACCTATTTCTACACCATTAATATCAAAAAAACGCACTTGATTATTTATATTTTGTGAAGTATATTGAAAAGAAAGGGTAGCTGATTCTGTTGTAAGATCAAATACCTCTCCTACAGACAAAATAATTAAGTCTTCATTAGCATTAATATCAGGTTCTATCGAAATAATAGTATTAGGAGGAAATCTAGTCCTGGGATTTGCAGGTATAGGTACTGGGGAAGTAGTGGGAGAATCATTATCAAATAATTGTAGTACAGCATTGTTGGGTGTAACAATAGTTGCACCTCCACTAATATTATCAGTTAATAATAAATTGACTGTTTCTGTTACTTCTACTAAATTATCGTCAATAATTGGAATTTCAATACTTTGAGATATTGTGTCTCCATCTGCAAAGAAAATCGTATTAGAATTTGGGTTAGTATAATCTTGATTCT